>JABWBV010000451.1 GCA_013359445.1 Anaerolineales bacterium
CGCTGGACGATCCCACCTGGCAAGACCTGGTGGCGGACGCCCAAGCCTGGAATCGTTATCAAGCGGCGCGGTTGTTGGCTGATCCCGCGCACGAACCCGATAAGGTCGCCCGCGCCAAAAAGATCAGCCGGTGTTTGTACGGTCTGCCCTGGTGGTTGCGGGAAGCCTTCTACTGGCGCACGCGAAACGCCGGAATTCCCAAACCTGAAAAGGTCAGAGACGCATCGGACGCCAACTTCACATAAATGTCCCAGCGTTTGAAAGGCGTTTGGCTGTCGTTTCTATGGCCCTTAGAAGTCGGATCGCCAGAGCGAAAAAACAGCCTGAAAAGGCCAATTGTCATTAGAAAGTCGTTTCGGTGTCCGATGGATGGCGGTTCGCAGACGTATGGAGGTTCGGCCTTTTCAAAATCGGACTACCTATCCCTGATAGGTGAGACTCTCTCAATTTTTCTACCCCCCTATCTCCTGAGTAAAGGATTTATTGATGATTGAACTAACTCTCTCTCCTCCTACCAAACATCTTCCGGGCCGTCGCCCTTCGTTTTCCGAAGAGACTTCGGCCCATCACATCAAACAAGAAGCCACGCGTCTGCTGACGAAAGGCTTATCGCCGCAAATGTGGAAAGTTTTAGATTGGCTTTCCGTGGCTGGTGTGCTGAGTGCTGGACAGCTAAAAGTATTCCCGCGCACCCTGCAACGCTATGTCAAAGCACGCCTTTTAGATCGGCTCCCCTTTTCCACGTCAGAACTGTTGGACGAATTCGATCAATATCAACTCCCCTACACGGAAAAAACCGAAACCCAACTGTATGTCCTCGGCCCGGTCGGGTTAGAAATTGTTTCCCGTCGCCATCCTTATCCCCCGCTCACAGGCTACCTGAGCTATCCCCTCGCCCGTGTTATGCACGATGTCATTCTCAACGAAATCGTGATCCGCATCGCCAATTTTGCGAATGAAGCGGGTTGGCGTGTTACCTGGATGGGTACGAGTTCAGCCATGCTCTTTGATGCTGAAAAAAACCGCCAACTGCTCGAACCGGATGCCATGCTTATTTTTCAAAAAGATAACCAGGAACGGCGGTTTTGTATCGAGTATCACAACGAAGATAAACAAACCCGCGCCGAAAAAAAGGTTCACAAGTATCACGCCGCTTACGAAGCAGGCACCTGGCGACAGCAATGGGAGACGGAGACCTTCCCCACGGTTTTAGCGGTGTTCGAGAAAAATATTGTCGGACTTGGCTATCAAACCGTCTTGAAAGGGCGTAAGCCAACCGTCAATTTTTGTGGAAAGTTACTCGCCAGTGTCCTGCAAGATCATCTCGCAGAGTGGGCGGTCTTTTCCACCGGCGAACGAATGGAAATCCTGCATGGATAGGGGAAACTTTTCCCCTATCCATTGAATGATGCTATGCACACGCTGATCATTGTCGAATCCCCAAACAAAGCCCGTGCCGTCGCCCAATATGCGCGTGAGATTCTCCCTGGCCCGGTGACGGTACGCGCCTGTTTAGGCCATTTGCGCGACCTGCTGGAAGGGGCTTTGCATGTAGACGTGCAAAACGGATTCAAACCCGACTATGCCCTCCTCCCCAACCGGATAAAAACCGTTGCCACTTTACGCGCGGTGATTCGGCAGGCGGATCAGGTTTTGCTTGCCACCGATCCGGATCGAGAAGGAGAGGCGATTGCCTGGCACGTTACCCAAATCTTTCAGGCTGAGTTGAGTGGGAAAGCAGTCAAACGCGTGTCGTTCCATTCTCTCACCCGACAAGGTGTGCAAAACGCGTTGCAACACCCCCGCGCATTGAACATGCCCTTGATTCAAGCCGCCGTCGCCCGCCGGGTGATGGACAGGTTGTTTGGCTATGTACTCTCGCCCATTCTTTGGCGAGGCGTCAAAGGGCGCGATCTGAGTGCCGGGCGCGTGCAAACCGCCGCACTCCGTTTGTTAGTGGAATTTGAAACGGTTGGGGAAAGTTTTCCCCAACCAGAAACCTGGACGGTGGAGGTGGAGTTATGACGCTTGCGACTTCCCTCCCTTTTGCCCTAGAAAGAGAGGCACAGCAAGTTGCCACCGATTTGAACGAAGCGACCTTGCGCGTGGTTGATCGGCACGAGGAAATCATCACTGAATTTCCCCCGCTCCCCTACACCACGGCGACTTTACATGAAGACGCCACGCGGGCGTTTAACTGGACAATCAGCCAGGTCACACAGCTTGCCCAGACCCTTTTCGAGACGGGCTTGATCACCTATCCCCGCACCGACTCGGTACGGGTGGCAGAAGAGGCGATTGAAGCAGGAAAGCAAGTCATCACTGCTTTATACGGGAAGGAATCTTTAGGGCATTTGGTTGGGGAAAACTTTCCCCAACCAGTCGAAACCGATTCCGACCTGGAAGCCCATGAAGCCATCCGTCCCACCTCGCCAAACCGACATCCCGATGATTTGCTTGAGGGAAATGCGGAAGCCCACGTTTTGTACCGGCTGATTTGGGCACGCTTTCTCGCCAGTTTGATGAATCCGGCCCGTTACCGGGTCATTACGTTGGCTTTGGAGGCTGAACTATGAACGGGATTCGTTTAACCGCCGC
The DNA here is from genome assembly GCA_013359445.1 of Anaerolineales bacterium. Classification (GTDB taxonomy): domain Bacteria; phylum Chloroflexota; class Anaerolineae; order Anaerolineales; family JABWBV01; genus JABWBV01. The sequence continues at coordinate 2,599 of JABWBV010000451.1, forward strand.
CGAAAAAATACTCCTCGACCCTGGCTTTCGCCAGGTTTTTACCCCTCCTGGACAAGACCCACTCTTGGTTTCACGGCCTACCCAATTTGCCGGACTGAAAAAAGGACAAAGCGTTCAACCCCGCGCCGTTCACATGCGCCGAAATCCCCCGCCACCCCCGCCCGCGATGCACGAGGCGGCGTTGATCCAGGCCCTCCGCACGCGCAAGATTGGTCGCCCGGCGACGTATGCCCTGATCATTGAAACGTTGCTAACGCGCCGGTATGTGACACGCGGTGAAACAGGCAAGTTGCACACAACCCCGCGCGGGCGGGAAGTCTGTGCCTTTTTGGTTCAACATTTTCCGGTTTTGTGTGCCTACGAATTCACGGCCCAGATGGAAACCATATTGGATGAAATCGCCCACGGTCAGCGCACGTATGCCGAAGGGATTGGAGCATTATGGACAGCGTTACCGCATGAGACGAAACCCACGCGAAAGGAAAAAGCCCCATGAACCGCTTGACCGTTGTTGCCCTCCTCGCGGGCAGTCTGGGACAGAAATAAGATGGAAGTCAAACGCATTCCGCTTGTCGAAATTCTCCTGACCATCAAAAATCCGCGTCAGGATGCGGCGAATGATCCCGAACTGGCAGGGTTGGCGGCCAGCATGGGGCACGAAGATGAGCCGACCTTAGCCCAACCCCCGATTGTTGAAGCGTTGGAAAACGGTCAATACCGGACAGTGAGCGGGGAGCGACGCATACGGGCCGCAGCAATGGCGGGTTGGCAAACGGTTGAATGTCTCGTGCGCCCGCCGTTGGCTCCTTTGGTCGCACACCGTTTGCGGGTCGTGGAAAATTTGCACCGAAAGGAATTGCACCCGCTCGATCAGGCCGTCGCCCTCAAACTGGCCTGGCATAGCACCAATGCGGTCGCGATGGGGCTTTCTGACCAGGTCGCGGGCATTTTAGATAAAGAGCAAGTTCCGGCCCAAACGCTTACAGAGTTAGAGACTCTCCTTTCTCAACATGGCTTTGTGCCGAACCATCCCCTCGTTTCCTGGGATGAAACGTTGGATGGGCTTGGGGTGGAACTCGATCAAGAACGACGCAAGAAACTACTCCAGGTCTTGGGCGTAGCCCCGGAAGTGCAGGCCCAACTCCGTCAAATGGATATTACCGAAGCCGGTTTGCGCGCGCTGGCAAAACTTGATCCGCAAGATCAAACGCGGCTCGTGGAAGAAATGACCGAAGACCCTGCCCTTGCCCGCAAAGTCCGGCGTATCTCCCACGCGGTTCGGGCGCATGATTATGGACTGGACGAAGCCTTAGCCGAGGCGCGGGGCGTGATGCCGGAAATGACCGAAGACGGGGCACAGGAGACCGACGAAGCCAGTCCCCCGTCTCCCGTCCCCAGTCCGATAAACGAACCCCTGGCTGATCTCGTCGTGCAACTCATGGAGGCCGCCCACACTTTGAAAACCGCTCTGGAAAGTTTGCGCGAAATGGCGGGCGAAATTCCCCTTTCGGCCCTTCCCGACCCCTGGGGGCCATATACCCTGGATGCGCTTACGAGTTTACGAGTCGCCCTGGAAACGTTTCAAATGCAGGAGTAACCGATGTCATGCGAAGGCCACCGCGCAAAATATTTTGATCATCTGGCAGGGCATTTGGAAGGGGGGAATGCCCATCATCTGGAAAAACTCTATCAAGCCGCCAGTAACCAACCGAACGGGGACATGGCCGAACTGGCCGAACTCAAAACCCGCTTGCTCTTTGGCGATATGCAAACTCTGGGCATCAAGCCGCCCACTCATGCCGCGAACGGCCTACCGAAGAAAAAGTCCCAACACGGCTACGCGGCGATTTATGATCATCTGAAACAACAAGGGTATTTCGAGAAGCGGAAAAACGGCAAAACGCCGCGCGCCGCCAGGCCAGTCAAACCAAAAGTCGTTCAAAAACAGGGTGAAACGGAAAAGGCACCAAAGGCCGAAACTCGGAAAGAGGCACATCCTGTGCATGAAATCGCCCCGGAAAGGCTCCAAGAAATCACCCAACAGGCGCAGAAAGGGTTGTCGTTTGTCGGCTTGACCGAAGAAGAGACCGCCGAACAGGTTGAACGCTTTCCGATCTGGCAGTACCTCCCTCGGTGTGGCAAATGCGGAAGGTGGATGTCTACCCAAAATCCGGTCTGCCAAAACCCGAGATGTGGCCTGGCCGGGCAACAACAAGGTGAGCCGATCCCCTGGCCGCCGGAAGGGGCGAACTTCAAACGGTCACGCGTGCAAGCGTCAGGGATTTCTGGGCTGGAGGACACTGATCGCGAACCAGGCATTTCGGTCACTGAGCCACCGCTTGAGGGGCATGAGCATGACCCTGCGAGAGAGTCTCCCTCCCTCCGCGCCGACAACGCCTCCACGCATGTGAAACCGGAGTGGGTCACAGCAGGGCAATGGATAACAGAAAAGGAAACCGGCAAAAACTGGTGGCTTGCTTCGGTCGATGACAACGGAAGTATGAACTTGAGCGAGTCCCCGGAAGCCTTGCCGATGCGGGCTACCCTCCTGTTTGATGAATATGAACCGAGAGAAGAAGAACCCGAATCCAGCGCGTCGGAGATGAATGAAGAGATTTTGGATGATCTCGATTCCCTGGCCGATGAAACCCTTCCGACGAACACACCCACCGGTCACGATTACCAGATCACCGAGGCAGACGCCCTCGGCAAGGGCGGTGCGAAAACCAAAGCCCGTGCAAATGTTGAAGCCATCAAGTTGATCAAACAGTTAGAGGAAGAAGGGCGCATGGCAACCCCGGACGAACAAGCCATCCTGATCAAATTTGTCGGATGGGGTGGGTTGCCGGGCGTTTTCGACCGCCGCAACGAATGGTACAACCCGAACGCCTCCTATGGCATGTATCGGGATAAGCCTGAATTCTACGATGAATACCAGGAACTCAAACAACTCCTCACCCCCGAAGAATGGAACGCGGCTTCACGCAGTACGGTCAACGCCCACTACACGAGTGCGACTGTGGTCAAAGGCGTGTGGGACGCGCTGCAACACATGGGCTATGCCCAAACACACGGCACGGTTTTAGAGCCTGCGTCGGGAGTTGGACATTTCTTCGGCCTGATGCCGGAAGCATTCAAAGGGTCAAACAAAGTTGCGGTGGAACTCGACCCTTTCACCGCGCGGATCGCCAAACAGCTGTACCAAAATGCCGACGTGCGAAACAGTGGCTTTGAGGCAACCACGCTGCCAAATGATTATTTCGATTTAGCCATCTCGAATGTGCCCTTTGGCAATTTCCCGGTCGTGGACAAGGATTTTCTTGGCGCGCGGCGGTTCCTGACCCGTTCGATTCACAACTTCTTCTTTGCCAAAGCCCTCGATAAAGTGAAACCGGGCGGCACGGTCGCCTTCATCACCTCGCGTTACACCCTGGACAGCAAAGATGACGAAATCCGTAAATACCTGGCGGAACACGCCGATCTCGTCGGCGCGCTCCGGTTGCCCAATACCGCGTTCAAAGAAAATGCCGGGACAGAGGTCAC
>JABWBV010000452.1 GCA_013359445.1 Anaerolineales bacterium
GAAACCTGTGCCGCTGTACCCGCAGTCCACGTAAAAACCCTCCGGCCCCATCGCCCCGACGACTGGATGCTGATCGGGCGTGATGCCGTCGTAGCCGCCGTGGGCGCTGTGCAAATGTCCCTTTTCCATCGCCGGGACGCGCTCACACAGGCGGTCAATCGCCCGTTCCGCAAACCCTTTCTGGGCGTGGTCGGTGTCATTGTCGGGGGATTCGCCGAGCGGGTTGCCATCTTCCAGGCCGACGAGGGTCAGATCGCCTTCCGGGCGGAAGTAGAGTTCTTTGGGAAAGTCAATCACGGTGGGGTGGGAGGGGCCGATTTCCGGGGGACGGACGACGAACATGGTATCGTGTCGCCAGGTGGTGAGGGGGAGATCCACGCCTGCCATCTGGTTGACAACATTCGCCCACGCGCCCGTGCAGTTCACCAAGACCGGGGCGGAGAACGTGCCCTGATCGGTGTCCACGCCCGTCACCCGTCCGCCTGCGAGGGTGATCCCGCGGACAGTGCAACCCTGCACGAGGGTGGCCCCCCGCGCACGGGCGGTGGTCATCAACGCGTTCGCCGTGTCGCTCGGCATGGCGTACCCCGATTCGGGTTCGTACGCGGCCACGTCAAAATCATCGGTCACAAAGGAGGGGGCAAGCCGTTTCACATCGTCCGCGGTGATGACAAAAGTAGGGATGCCGATGCGTTGGAGCATTTCGACGTTGGCGCGCAGGGCCGCTTCCTTTTCCCGTGCGACGATTTGGAGAAAACCGGTGCGCGTGAACCCGGCCTCTCCGCCGACCCGCTCTTTCCAGTTGCGAAAATATTGAAACGATTCCCAGGCGAGGCGGGCGTCCACTTCCGTGTCGTAGTGCATCCGCACGAGGCCACTGGACCGCCCCGTGGCTCCTGCGCCGATGAATTGCCGTTCAAGCACGGTGGCCTTGACGCCGCGTTCGGCAAGGTGAAAGGCGAGACTCGCACCGTGGATGCCGCCGCCGATGATGAGGATGTCGGTTGTGTGGGTCATAGAAACCTCAGGATTTTTATTTTGGGTTTTGTGATTTTTCTGCGATCTCTGTTTCGATGAGTTGATAAATCCCCTCAGCCATTTCCAATGCCTGTCGGGCATCGGTTTCCACGATGTCAGGCATCTCGGCTGGGTAACGGGTTTCCACCGCCCAAATCGTCAGGGCGTACAGTTTCGGATAGACTGTTTTTACTTGCCATCCCGCCGGGATCGTTTCCCGTATCCGATCCAGGTCATGTGTATACGGATAATCCATGTCAAGAAAGACCAAAATGGCTTTGAGCGCTTTTTCAGCGGCCTGTTGGGCTAAATAGCATACGTGGCGTGGAAAGTGATCTGGATCGCGCAGGAGGGTGTATCCAGCTTTTAAGTCTGTTCGTGCATACTCCATCCATCGGGCCGCTTCAGGTGCGTTCATAGATACTTTGCCCCTCCCTTAAAGCAGGATACAAAATACCGCTTACAAAATTCCCGCGTTTGTGAATTTCTTCTGGCGTGGTAACGATAATATCTTTGCTGGTCGGCAGATCGCTCAATTCGTTTCCAATTTGGATTGTTACTTGTCGTTTGTTTTCGACATAGGGCAAAACTACCAACAAATCCAGATCACTGTCCGGGCGGGCATCCCCGCGTGCCCAGGAACCGAAGAGGATGATTCGCAATGGGTTAAAACGGCGAACGATCCGCTCAATGGCTTCATCCAGATAGGGAGGTTTAAGAATTTGGGCAGACATCTGCGTACATTATACCTTTTCGCTTTCCTTCATTCAGCATTTTACAGTCTACGTTCCCGCCAACTCCGCCATCACTCGCACCGCCTCCACATTGAACGCGGCCACGTTCAACGTCGTGATTGGGGAATTCTGCCAGAGTGCCATCCGCTCCCGAATCCGTTCTTTCGGGCCGCAGAGGGAGATGGCATCCACCAATTCGTTCGGGACGGAGACAATCGCTTCGGGGCGTTTTCCGACCAGGTAGAATTCCTGAATAGTATTCGCGGCGTCTTCGTACCCGTAGCGGCAGGCGAGATCATAATAGAAATTTTTCCCCTTCGCGCCCATCCCGCCGATGTACAGAGCGAGCGAGGGTTTGAGCATGTTCCAACACACTTCCAGGTTATCGTCCACCACAACTGCAACCTGTGGGGCGATGTCAAAATCCGCCATCGTCTTCGTCGGTAGTGACGACTTCAGTCGTTCCGCATTCGCCTTCGCCAACCCCGCGTCCACCGAGGGCTTGAAAACCTGATCATAATGTTCGGGGGAGAAAAAGATCGGGAGCCAGCCATCCGCGATTTCGGCGGCGAGTTCGACATTTTTGGGGCCGATGGCGGCGAGGTAGAGGGGCATGTCCGTCCGCCCGTGGAGGATGCTTTTGAGCGGTTTGCCCAGCCCGGTCGCGTCCGCGCCCTGATAGGGAATCTGGTAGTAGTCTCCGGTGTGGGTGAGGGGTTTTTCTCGTTTGAGAATCTGGCGCACCACGCTGACGTATTCCCGCGTCTTCGCGAGGGGTTTGCCATACGCCTGCCCGTGCCACCCCTCCACCACCTGCGGCCCGGAGAGACCCAGCCCCAGCAAGAACCGCCCCCCGGACAGTTGATCGAGCGTGATCGCCGTCATCGCGGTCATCGCGGGCGTGCGGGCGGGCATTTGCATGATCGCCGTGCCGAGCCGGACGTTTTTCGTCAGCGCCCCGATCCACGTCAGCGGGGTGATGGCGTCCGAGCCATACGCCTCCGCCGTCCACACCGCGTAGTACCCCATCTCGTCCGCCGCGCGGATCATGTCCATGGGAAGTTCGATTTTTGCGCCTGAGTAGCCGATGTTGAGTCCGAGTCGCATAGTTACTCCTGGGGGGTCAGTTGTAAAACGTGACTCGTGATTCGTGAAACGTGAAAATTTCATCACGAATCACGGGTCACGAGTCACGGGTTATTTTTCAAAGTTTATTTTCTAAACAGTTCGCGCACAACAATATTCCGCTGGATCTGGCTCGTCCCCTCGTAAATCTGGAAAATTTTGGCATCGCGCATGAGTTTTTCGACGGGGTATTCGGACATGTAGCCGTACCCACCGAAGACCTGCACGGCGTTGGTGGTGACGCGCATCGCCATGTCGGCGGCGAAGGCTTTGGCGAAGGCGGAGGCGGTGGCACTGCGTTCCCCGGCATCCACACCCCAGGCCGCTTTCCAGGTGAGCAGGCGGGCGGCTTCGATGTCCATCGCCATGTCGGCGATCATGTGCCCGATGGCCTGATATTGCCAGATCGGATGCCCCATCGAAACGCGGTCTTTGGCATACTTGGTCGCTTCCTCGAACGCGCGCCGGGCCACCCCAACGGCCCCCGCGGCGACGACCGGGCGGCTTTTGTCGAACACTTTCATCGCGATCATGAACCCGTCGCCATCGTTGCCGAGCAGGTTTTCGACGGGGACGCGGACGTTGTCGAAAAGGACTTCTGCCGTGTCGGAGGCGTGCTGGCCCAGTTTGTCAAACGGTTTGCCGACGCTGACACCTTCCCAGTCCCGCTCGACGATGAAACAGCTCATGCCGTTGTAGCGTTTTTCGGGTTCGGTGTAGGCGAAGACGGTGTAAATGTTGGCAACGGTGGCCCCGGTGATGAAGGTTTTGCCGCCGTTGAGGATGTAATGATCGCCGTCGCGCACCGCGCGGGTGCGGATGCCCGCGACGTCGGAACCGGCTTCGGGTTCGGTCAGGCAGTAGGAGGCGAGGGCACCGTCCACCATCTTGCCGAAGTATTTTTCTTTTTGGGCTTCGTTGCCCGCGATGATGATGGGTAACATGCCGAGGGTGTTCGCCCCGACGGCGGTGCTCATCCCCGAACAACCCCAGGCGAGTTCTTCGTTGACGAGACATTCTTCGAGCAGGCTGAGGCCCATGCCACCGTATTTTTCGGGGATGTTCATCACGGTGAGACCCATTTCTTGGGCTTTTTTGATGACAGGCCACGGGTATTCGTGCGTTTTGTCATAGTGCTCGGCAACGGGGGCAATTTCGTTTTGGGCAAAGTCCCGCGCGAGTTTTTGGATCATTTTTTGCTCATCGGTGAGTTTGAAGCTGATGTCCATAAGAGGCTCCTGTGGAAAGTGTGAAGTGATGCGTGAATCACTTAGGATGGCTCCCTGCCCGGTTTTTATTGTAACAATAAGTACAAACTTATGGGGAATTTTCTACCCCTCCAAACAATCCACCCCCTCTTCCTTGATTTCCTCGGCCACCACAAATGCACTCCCATCCCATTCATACGTGGTAGTGGTACGCGTACAGCCGCCCGCGGCGGGATCACGTACCAGGCTTTGGGTGGTGATGCGGAAGGGTGGGGTGCCGTCTGCACTGGGGGGGAAAACCTGGGAAACGTACCCGTTTGCATCGAGGACGCGTTCTTCTTCCATGCCAATCCATCGGTACAGGTCCAGCCCAGAGTTTTCATCGGTGCTCCCAAAAATGCTCACCCCCAAAAAGACTTCACATTCACTTCCTGTGTAGATTTGGGGGAGGCCAAAAAAGACAGCGGGGACATCGGCGATGGTCAATTGCCAGATGGGCCAGTATTGGCTTCCGCCAGGTGGAATGGTTTCGACGACGACGCCAAAATTGGCCGATAGGTCTGCTAGTACTGGATCAGGAATGGCGCGCACGCGTTCTGGACTGCCGTCGCAGTTCAAGTCGGTCTCGGTGACGGTTTGTCGGGCGGTGGGGAGGGGGACCAACAACGGTTGCCCGGCGACGATCAGATCGCAGGTTTCCAGCCCGTTGATTTCGGCGATGCGATTGGGGGTGGTGTTGTAGCGTTGGGCGATTCCGATGCAGGTATCGCCATCGTCGATGGTGTAGGTGAAGAGTTGTGGGGCTTCGCTTTGGGAGTATAGGTGTTCTGCGAGAAGTAACAGATCATCCATGCTCAGATTGGCGTTGTTAAATTGCAGAAGTGGGGCGCGAATTTCCATCAATACGCCGGCTTGAATCCATCGCAGACGGGCTTCCCCGTGGCCTTGCCAGCGATAGATCGGGGTTTCGCCCAGACCGGTGGGGTTATCCGGGTGAGTGAGAACCCAACTTCCGGTGATGTATTCGCCCATGGTGCCATGAATTTGCACGGGTTGGATGACTGCACTCGCGCCGACGGCCCCATGGAGGTTGGGGGGCGTCGTTTCGGTGAGCAGGCGTTCGGTGAGTGTGACGAGGTTCCCCGCGCGGGATTGGAGGGTGTAGGCGACGGTGGCCTCGTTTGGCGAATAATTGCCGCGGATAAACTCGTATTGGGCATTTTCGGGGGAGATGAGCCAGGCGTTGTTTTCAGGCAGGGCGTTTTCTAGCGCCGTGAGGGGAATGGGCAAATCGGTTTTGGGGAATTCCCCTGCAAACAAATTGCTCTCTGTGCGGGTAAAAAATTGTGGTTCCGGCACAGCGGCGACGAGGTGGCTGAGGTCTTCGAGGGTCCATGTAAACACCGCGCCGTCAAAATTGCTGACCAGGAGGGACGCGCCATTTTCGGTAAAGATGGCCCGACTCAACCCACGCGTGATTTGGGCGGTGAGCGGGGCGGTGAGCAACGCGCCGGTTTCGACATCCCACAGGTACACGGCTCGGCTGGCGGTATCTGTGCCCCCAAGTGGGCCGGTATCCGAGATGGTGGCCAGGGCGGTGCCGTCTGGGGACCACCGGACTTCGCTGATCCAGGCGGGGTGGGGGAAGGCGTACAAGCGGGTGGATAGAAGGCTGTCTGCGGGTTGGCTTAAGGAGACGATCTCGACGATGCCGGTTAAGGAGCCAGTTGCGAGTTTTTTGCTATCGGGGGAAAACGTGAGGCGGGTGAGGGAGTCGAGGCGGGGTTCTCCTTCGTTTTCCAGGGTTTCGTAACGTAGGAGGAATTTTCCGGCAGGGAATTGCCAAATGGCGATGGTGTTTTCCTGGTCGGCGGCGGTTAGATAGGTGCCATCAGGGGAAAAGGCGACGAGGCGCACACCATTCCAACGATATTTTTGGATCAGTTGGACGGTGCTTCCTTGCATTTCCCACACCCAAACGCCCTGGTTGAGGGCTACGGCCAGATATTTCCCATCATGGGAAACCGCGAGGTGCTGAATGGGGCCGTGATCGTTCAGACGGAAGCGTAGGCGCTCTGCCAATAGGTCCCAAATCAGGATAGCACCGGCTTCATCGCCCGTGGCGAGCATGTTTTCCTGGGGGAAGAATTCCAGGGCGGTGACCACGGAGGTATGCCCTTCGTACACCCGTTGGGTGGCTGGGCTTAGGGTCAGGTCCCAGTGAATGACTTGCGCGCCCTCTCCGAAGGCGGTGGAGGTGCCGAGGGGGGAAAAGGTGAGGGGGGTGGTGGGTGGGGTGTGATCGCTTGTGCGAACGCTGGAAAGTGTCCAGGCGATGTGCTGTCCGGGGAAGGGGTTGGTAGCACTCAGGCTGGGATTGGTTTGGCGAAAGACGGTGCTTCCTTGCATTTCCCACACCCAAACGCCCTGGTTGAGGGCTACGGCCAGATATTTCCCATCATGGGAAACCGCGAGGTGCTGAATGGGGCC
>JABWBV010000453.1 GCA_013359445.1 Anaerolineales bacterium
TTCGATCAGTCATGGGGTTCTCCTGTTGTTGGTTTTGGCAAACCACAGTCTACCCTATGACTGGTCAACTTTTAGCTTTTAGATGTACGGTAGAAAAAAAAAATTTTGCTCTAAAGGGGAATATTGTGCTTGAATGGCCTCTGCATCCCTAAGATGCGGTGTAAAGGGAAAACTTTCATCACACCCAAGTTCTTGGAACCCATACGCTTGGAATGGAAATATTCTTGTTGGAATATCCAAATCATATCGGGCCTGGATTTCATTCAAATCCACTATATCGTTTTCAAACCATTCAAAGTTATTGAACTCTTCTTCAAGAGGCTGGTAGTAGACCTCAAGTGGTTCTTCCAAATTTGTTACTTCAAAAACCGCTCCACCTATCGAGGTCTCAACAAAAAGCAAAGCCCCATCCAGAGAATACGCTATGTCTGTGATTCTCCCATGGCCCCATTGAGCAAGTTTGACAAGACGTGAAGCATTTTCTGGTGAAATTATTTCATTGGGTTGGGGAAAGTTCGTTCCGGCGAATGAGAGCGGAAGTTCTACTAATGGAGTCACGGAAAGGGTTAGAGTTGGCGCAGGTGTTTTTGGTGGCGCAATCGTAATCGTCGGTCTGCGCGTCGGGCGGTTAGTGGGCGTAGAAGTCGCGGAGGGTTCGCGCGTTGGGGAAATTGAAGGCGCGGGCGTTTGCATCAGCGTCGGCGCGAGCGTAATCGTGGGGGAAATCTCCGCGTTAGATGCCGTACAAGCAACGAGCAAGAGCAAAACAGACAAGGTGAAAAGAAGAAAAGGTGCAGGGGAGAAGGGGGAACGTTGCATTTTGACCTTCTTAAAATTCGTCAAATTCGTGTAATTCGTGGCGAAAAACCTACCCCCAATCATAACGCCACCCCGCCCCACCGCACAGCCCAAACCTGTGTCACTCGTGTGTCACTCATCACGCTTCCCCCATTCACCATTCACAATTTCCCCTTCCCCATTCCCCATTCCTCACCCCATCCTCCCCGTAATATAACTCTCCGTCAACTCCATCTTCGGCGTCGTAAACAACTTCTTCGTCCGCCCAAACTCGATCAACTCCCCCAGCCAGAAAAAGCCCGTGTCATTGGACACCCGCGCGGCCTGTTGCATGTTGTGCGTCACGATCACAATCGTGTACTCCCGCTTGAGTTCGGCGATCAACTCCTCGATCTTCCCCGTCGCAATCGGATCAAGCGCGGAGGCGGGTTCGTCCATCAGAATCACCTCCGGTTGCACGGCCACCACGCGGGCAATGCACAACCGTTGTTGCTCACCGAGCGACAGGCTCAACGCATCCCCCTTCAGCTTATCCTTCACCTGCTCCCAGAGCGCCGCCTGTTTCAGACTCCGCTCCACGATTTCGTCCAGTTCAAAGCGATTCTTCGTCAGCCCCAACACGCGCGGGCCAAACGCCACATTATCGTACACCGACTGGGGGAACGGATTCGGCTTTTGGAACACCATCCCCACCCGTTGACGCAAAAACACCCGGTCAGCCTCCGGCGCATAAATATCCTCCCCCTTGAGCAAAATCTTCCCCTCCACCCGCGTCCCGGCAATCGTATCGTTCATCCGGTTCAGACAACGCAAAAACGTAGACTTCCCGCACCCCGACGGGCCAATCAACGCCGTCACCCGCTGGGCACGGATCGTCATATTAATCCCACTCAGCGCGCGCGTCGCACCATAATAAAAATTCAAATCTTTCGCTTCAATAATCGGGGCATGTTTTTTGGCTTTTTTCATCGTATTTGCTCAGGCGGAGTTTTTGATCCACGAAGACCACCAAGACCACTAATTTTTTCTTCGTGATCTTCGTGATCTTCGTGGATCACCTCCGTGCATTGTACATTCCTCCCGCCAAATCACGATCTACACCATGTTAACATCTTGTTAATGGAACACGACGGAAAGTTCACAAACCCCGTTTGTGCATATAATCCCCAACCGATGAAACCTTTCCGCCTGATCCTGATCCTCCTCTGCCTCCTGTGCGCGGGATGCACATCCCAAGCGGAATCCCCCTCCAACACCTCCTCCTCCCTTTACATCGAAAACAAAGGCTCCGACACCATCGTCAACCTCGCCCTCGCGTGGGCCGAGGCCTACCAAACCGTCAACCCCGCCGTCCGCATCTCCGTCACCGGGGGCGGATCGGGCACGGGCCTCGCCTCGCTCGTCAACGGCACCGTAGACATTGCCAACGCCTCCCGCGGCATCAAAGATGAAGAAGCCGACGCCGTCCGCGCCAACGGCGTCGAACCCGTCGAATTCATCATCGCCCGCGACGCCATCGCCGTCATCGTCAACCCCGAAAACCCCGTGAACGAACTCACCCTCCAACAAATCTCCGACATCTACTCCGGCAAAATCAACAACTGGCTCGAAGTCGGCGGGGAAGACCGCCCCATCGTCCGCCTGTCCCGCGAAACCAACTCCGGCACCCACGTCTACTTTCTCGAAGAAGTCCTCCGCCTGGGCGACAGCGAAAACACCACCTTCTTTTCCGCCAACACCCTCCTGCTCCCCTCCTCGGAAGTCATCAGCGCCGAAGTTCGCGAAAACCCCAACGCCATCGGCTACGACGGCCTCGGCTACGTCACCCCCGACCTGAAAGTGATCGCCGCTGCCCCCGACGCCGCCTCCCCCTACATCCTCCCCTCCGCCGAAACCGTCAACACCGGCCAATACCCCATCGCCCGCGACCTCTACATGTACACCGCCGGAGACCCCACCGGCCACGTCAAAGAGTACCTCGACTGGCTCTTTACCGACGCGGCGCAGGCGATTGTGGAAGAACTTGGCTTTGTGCCGATAAACCCATGACTCGTAATACGTGATACGTGATCTTGAATTCACGCATCACGTATCACGTATCACGTTATGCAAACCACCCTCACCTTCCGCGAACGCCTCATCACCACCCTGATCAAAACGTCCGGCTACTCCGCCATCGTCTTTGTTCTGCTCATCCTCTACTTCCTGCTCGACTCCGGCCTCCCCGCGTTGGCGGAAGTGCCGTTGGGCGATCTGTTTTCGACCCGGTGGTATCCCATTGAAGACTATTTCGGCATTTTGCCCCTGATCAGCGGCTCCATCGTCGTCACCATCGGCGCGTTGCTCGTCGCGTTCCCGCTCGGGATTGGCACCGCGATCTTCATCGCCGAGATTGCCCCCCGTTGGGTGCGGGAAATTCTCAAACCCCTCGTGGAACTCCTTGCCGGATTGCCCTCGGTCATGCTTGGCTTTTTGGGCATCATCACCCTCTCCCCGCTCCTCCGCGAGATGCTCAACCTCCCCACCGGCCTCTCCGCCCTGACCGCATCCCTGCTCTTGGGCTTTATCTCCCTCCCCACCATCGTCTCCGTTGCCGAAGATGCGCTGGACGCCGTACCGAAATCGTACCGGGACGCCTCCCTCGCGATTGGCGCCACCGAATGGCAAACGATCTGGCGCGTGACCGTGCCCGCCGCCCGCACAGGGATTTTCACCGCCGTCATGTTGGGCGTGGGCCGCGCGATTGGCGAAACAATGACGGTGATGATGGTTGCAGGGAATGCCCCGGTCATGCTCACCGGCTTGGGCGTGTTCCTGTCCCCCGTCCGCACGATGACCGCCACCATTGCCGCCGAAATGGGTGAGGTTGCCCAGGACAGCACGCATTATCACGTCCTGTTTTTTGTCGGCATTATGCTGTTTTTGATTTCGCTATTGGTCAACGTCACCGCCTCGATTGTCATTTTCCGGCAAGCGAAACGCTCGGAGCGTATCTTGTCTTAACGTTCGTAGTGAGGCACGCTAGTGCCGTCGCCCCGTTCGTAGTGAGGCACGCTAGTGCCGTCGCCCCGTTCGTAGTGAGGCACGCTAGTGCCGTCGCCGCACTCCGCAAAGCCTCCGTGCGGAACTACGAACGCCTACGAACCAACGAACCACCCACCCAACTTCATCCATGAACACCTCCAAATCCCGCTACACCACCCAGCGCCTCGTCTTTGGCCTGTTCACGGCGACGACGCTCCTCACGGTCATTCCGATCATCGCGGTTGTGGGGTACATTCTCTGGCAGGGGTTCCCCGCTTTCTCGTGGGAATTTCTCACGGCCATGCCGCGGGATGGGATGCGTGCGGGGGGAATCTGGCCCGCGCTCGTCGGGACGTTTTACCTCACACTGGGCACGGCGATCTTTTCCGTTCCGCTCGGCATTGGCGCGGCGATTTATTTGTCTGAATATGCCCAAGATACGCCCCTTACCCGCCTGATCCGGCTCGCGATCATCAACCTGGCGGGGATTCCTTCAGTGGTGTACGGGTTGTTCGGGTTGGGGCTGTTCGTGCTGTTTCTGAACTTCGGGACCAGCATCCTCGCGGGGTCGCTGACCCTTTCGATTATGACACTGCCCGTCATCATATCTACGGCGGAGGAGGCGCTCCGTTCGGTGCCGCAGGCGTTCCGGGTGGTGAGCATTTCGTTGGGGGGCACGCGCTGGCAAACAATCCGGCGGATTGTCCTGCCCCAGGCGTTGCCCGGCATTCTGACCGGGGTTGTCCTCGGCCTGGAACGCGCCGCCGGAGAAACCGCCCCGATCCTGTTCACCGTCGCCGCGTTTTTCCTCCCCAGCCTGCCCAACTCCCCCCTCGACGCGACGATGGCTCTGCCCTATCACCTGTTCGTCATTGCCACTCAGGTTCCGGGCATGCCCCTCCAGATTCAATACGGCACCGCGCTCGTGTTGGTGATCTTCGTGCTGGTGATGAATTTGATTGCGGCCACGATCCGGTCGCGGGCGCGGGCAAAACGACAGTGGTAAAAGTAATGAGTAATGAGTAATTCACGCATTACTCATTACTCGTTACTCATTACATTCCCCCATGAACAAAATCACTATCGAACACCTCACCCTCCACTACTCCGACGGGACGGAGTCCCTGCAAGATGTCACGCTCGGCATTCCGGCGAACGCGATCAGTGTGCTGTTTGGCCCGGCAGGGGGCGGAAAATCTACGCTGTTGCGGGTACTGAACCGGCTCAACGATCTCACGGATGTGGTCAAATTGGAGGGGACAGTCCTGCTGGACGGGGAAAACATCCTCGATCCGAAAACGGACGTGATCGCCCTGCGCCGCCGCGTCGGGATGGTGTTTGCGCGGCCTGTGACCCTGCCGCTGACCATTCGCGGCAACCTGACCTACGGGCTGGAACTGGCCGGGGAACGGCGCAAAGTAGTGCTGGATCAGGCCGTCGAACGCAGTCTCAATCAGGCCGCGCTATGGGATGAAGTCAAAGATCGGCTCGATGATCCCGCCGTGGCCCTCTCCGGGGGCCAGCAACAACGCCTGTGCATCGCCCGCGTCCTGGCCCTCGAACCCGAAGTAATCCTGCTCGACGAACCCACGTCCGGCCTTGACCCCATCTCCACCGGAAAAGTGGAAGACTCCCTACAAAAACTTAAACAAACCTACACCATCATCCTCGTCCCCCACTCTGTCCAACAAGCCGCCCGCACCGCCGACTACGCCGCGTTTTTCCTGCAAGGCAAAATGGTCGAATGTGCCCACGGGCGCGAACTCTTTACCAATCCCCAAAATAAACGCACAGAAGATTATGTGACGGGGAGGTTTGGGTAGATAAAGTAGATAAGGTAGTAAGGTAGACAGACCTTCTTCATACTTGTATACTTATTTACGCTATCTACCCTATCTACCCTATCTACCCTTTCTACTCTATCTACCCTATCTACTCCATTCCCCCTCCCCCAAAGGAATTCCATGACCCGCGAAACCCTCGACCGCAAACTCAAAGACCTCCGTGACGGCGTACTGATCCTCGGCAGTATGGTCGAACAAGCTACCCTCGATGCCGTGGACGCCCTCAAACGCCAGGATGTCGAAAAAGCCCGCCGCGTGTACCTGGACGATGAAAAGATCAACACCAAACGGTTCGATCTCGAAGGCGACTGCCTGATCCTGATCGCCACCCAACAACCGATGGCCCACGACCTCCGCATCCTCGCCGCCGTGTTGGAAGTGATCACCGAACTCGAACGCATGGGGGATTATGCGAAAGGCATCGCCCGCATTTGCATCAACACCGCCAACGAAC
>JABWBV010000454.1 GCA_013359445.1 Anaerolineales bacterium
CTTCGCATCCAGCTTTACCCCGAAAATCTCGGCCCCATTGACCTGCAACTCACCTCCGGCACGGACGGGACGCGTGTCACGCTGACTACCCACCTGGCCGAAACCGGAACCTTGCTCACCCAGCACCTCGATGACTTGCGAACTTCGCTCGCCCAGGCTGGGGTCGCGGTGAATGGCCTGGTCGTGCAATATCAGACCGGCGAAGGGCAATCCGGTTGGGCACGGGCCTGGTACCAACCCCCGGCCGCCCAATCCGCACACACGTTCTCAGAAAAGGAGGCCCTATCGGAATCCGATGAATCATCCCCCCCCCGCGACGTTTCCGGTCTCGATTACCGGATTTGAAATCTGGGGAACTTGTCAGAATTGCCCCCTCAATTCCTGCAAGTTCCCCTAATTCCCAGGAGTTTCTATGTCCCTCTCCTCAATTTCCTCCCCCACCCTCTACTCCGTTGCCGGAAGTAACGCGGCCACCAACGCGCTCGCGCAAAACGGCATGGATGGGGATGGCTTTATGCTGTTGCTGTTGACGCAGATGCGCCATCAAGACCCGCTCGAACCGATGGACGATCAGGCCATGATGAGCCAGTTCACCCAGTTGAACTCGTTACAGCAGTTACAGCAGATCAACGCCACGATTTACACCGCGTTGAACCAACCCCCCGACCTCTCCGAGGCCTCTGCCCTCATCGGCAAAAGCATCGAGACGAGCGACGGCGTCACCGGCACAGTGACGGGCGTGTCCATCGCCAATGGTCAGATCATGCTCTGGCTGGGTGAAGAACAGGTGCCCCTGTCCAGTGTGACCAGTATTCACGAAGGAGCGTCCAACAATGACCCCCAGCCCGTTTGATCCCGCCCGTCTGACCGCGGATCCCCGGCTCCAGGGGACGGATCAGGTGCGTCCCCCCGCGCGGGGAACCAGTGCCCCCGCGGAAACCGGATCATCCTTTGCCGACGCGTTGGATCAGGCCCGGGGTCTCACCTTCTCCAATCACGCGAAAAAACGATTGGAAACGCGTCAGATCACCCTTTCCGACGATGGCCTCAACCGCTTGATGAACGCGGTGGATAAAGCCGAACAGCGCGGCAGTCGCGACTCGCTCGTCCTGATGGATGATCTCGCCTTTATTGTCAATGTCTACAACCGGACGGTCGTCACCGCCCTCGACACCCAACAGCGCGGCGAAGGCGTCTTCACCAACATCGACTCCGTCGTCCTCGCCGACGCCAAAGCCTGACACCACTTATCACTTGCAACTTGCAAACCAACCAACCAACTAACCAACCTTCTTTTCCCCACAGGCCGGCCCTCTTGGAGGAGGCCTGAACCAAATTCCAGGAGACAATCTCATGTTACGCTCAATGTTTACCGCCATCAATTCCCTCGGTTCTCACCAACTGTTCCTCGACGTGGTTGCTGACAACCTCGCCAATGCCAACACCGTCGGCTTCAAATCCAGCCGGGTGTCGTTTCAAACCCAGTTTGCCCAAATGATGCAGACGGGCGCTGGCCCCACTGCGGACCTGGGTGGCGTCAACCCCCTGCAAATCGGCCTCGGCGTCCAGATGGGCGCGGTGTCCCCCGTCTTTACACAAGGCGCGCTCCAGGGGACGGGACGCAACTCTGACCTCGCCATCCAGGGCGATGGGTTCTTCATTTATGCGGGCGGTGGCCAGAATTACTACTCCCGCGACGGCGGCCTGCAAATGGACGCCGAAGGCTATCTCGTCCACGGTTCCAGCGGTCTGCGCCTGCAAGGCTGGACGGCTGTGACCAGCGGCTCGACTGCGACCATTGACACCGGCTTGCCCATCGGCGGCATCCAACTGCCCTTCGACACCGCCCTGGCCCGTGCCACCACCAACGCCACCGTCGGCGGTAACCTGAGTTCTGAAACCGCCATCGGCGACTCCTTCGATGTCACGATGGGGGTGTATGACTCCCTCGGCGTACTGCAAAACGTCACCGTCACCTACACCAAAACTGCCGACAACACCTGGGATTGGGCGGCCAGCGGCAACGGTGCGACCGGCTCCGGCACCGTCACCTTCGATACGGACGGGCAGTATGTCTCGGGCGGTGGACAAATCACCATCCCCGGCACCAACGGCGCGGCGAACACCGTCTTCGACCTCGACGCGACCGGCATGACCCAACTCGCCGAGGAAAGTAACGCCGCCCTTCTCAACCAGGATGGGCTTGCCGCCGGAACCTTCTCCAGTTTCTTTGTCGCCCCCGGCAGTGGCGAAGTTTACGGCGTCTATTCCAACGGGATGCAACAACTGCTCGGCCAGGTCGCCCTTGCCAACTTCGTTAACCCCAACGGCCTCATCCGCACCGGGCAAAACATGTGGCAGGAAAGTGTCAACGCGGGCGCGGCCCAAATTGGTGCCCCTGGCACGGGCGAAAACGGCCTCATTGCCTCCGGCTATCTCGAAGGCTCCAACGTGGACATGGCGCAGGAATTCACCAACATGATCCTCGCCCAACGCGGCTTCCAGGCTTCCTCCCGTGTGATCACCACCTCCGACGAAATTCTGCAGGAACTGGTCAACCTCAAACGGTAAAAGCGTTTTGATTATGGGGTGACAGGCATCTCCAAGATGCCTGTCACCCTTTTCAATTTATGTCCCCCCCTCTTACCTCTCCTCTGGTTGAAAATATCCCCCCCAGCGCGCTTTACGTCCCCCGGCACGAACCCGCCCCCTATCCGGGCACAAGTCCCCACCGGGGAACACCATCGGTTTCCGCGGGGACACCGTCGCCGGTCCACGTGCCCAACGCCCCCACCAACCTGATCCCCCACCTGCTCCAATCGCTCAATCTCCCCACCGACCAGACCCACCTCACCCTCGCCCGCGCCCTCCTCGACCAGAACCTCCCCGTCACCGCCCAAACCCTTGCCGAACTCACCCAGGCCCTTACCGAAATTCCTCACTGGGGGCCACCCGAGGCCCTCGCCGCCGCTCAACTCAAAGCCGCCGGACTTCCCCTCACCCCGGCGGCCCTCGCCCTCTTTCTGCAAAATCCCCCACCCCTCGCCGAATCCCTCACCCGCCTCACTCACGGCCTCCGCACCCTGTCCCAACCCCTCCCCGAACCCCTCGCCAACCTTCTTCCGCTCCTCGAAAACCTCCCCCTCCCCGCCGATGCCCCTCCCACCGACCTCGCCGCCCACGCCCAGCGTACCCTCACCCTCCTCTATCGTTCCCTCGAACACACCCTCGCCACCCCCAACGGCGAATCCGCCCCCGAAACCCTTCTCGTCCTCGCGCGCCTCCGCGACTCGCTCGCAGAGCACGCCCCCCACCTCCTCAAAGATTTCGACCAGTTCCTCGACGGCCTCCGCCACACCCACCTCCTCAACGCCGACCCTCAACCCCCACCTCCCAATGGACGCTGGCTGACCCTATCTCTCCCCGTCCTCCTTCCCAACCCTCCGAACGAACCCACCCAAACCACGGCCCACCTCCGCCTCGCCCGTCCTCCCGACGACGATCCCTCCGCTCCCCTCGACCCCGCCCAAACCCGCCTGGTTCTGCAAATCGCCCTGACCGACACCCAAACCATGACCGTTGACCTCGCCATCGTCAACCGTCAAATCGGCCTCCAAATCCTCGTCCCCGACCCCGCACTCCAACACGCCGCCGAAACCGAACTCTCCTCGCTCGAAACGGCCCTCGCAGAAACTGGCTTTACCCTCCGCACTGTGCGGTGTACTGTTGCCCAAGATTCTTCTGAATCCAATCGAGTATCTTTTGCTGGCTTGAATGTTGAAATTTGAACATCCCGCATGACCCGCACCCTTCGACTACGGGTTTCGACTTCGCAAAGCCTCCGCTCAACCCTCCGCTCAGGGTGCTACGTATTAGCTCATGAGGAGCATCCTGAGCGGAGCGGGGAGCGGCTAAAACCTTGCATTGTCTCAAGTCCAGCGCAGTCGAAGGATGCGGGCCTGTTCCTCTCCCCGTCCTCTTCGACTAAAGGCCTCCCCAAGCCCCCTGCTCTCCGCTTAGGGCGCTACGTTCTTCTATTAACCATTCACAATTGCCTATTCACAATTGACCATTCCCCTCCCCCATGCCCTACCCTCCTCCCCCCTCCCACCTCCACCTCACCCCCCGCGCGGTTGCCCTCGGCTATGACGCTGAACATGATCCCGCCCCCCGCGTCCTCGCTACCGGACAGGGCGCGATTGCTGAGAAGATTATCACCCTCGCGCGGGAAAATAACATCCCGATCCGGGAAGACCCCGTTCTTGCCGCCGCGCTCGCGACCGTTGATTTGGGCACGCTCATTCCCCCGGAGTTGTACAGTGTGGTGGCGCAGGTATTGGCGTATGTCTATCGAGTGAAGGGGCGGTTGTAGAGTCGGGGTATCCCAAACTTCCGAAGTCTATTGGGCGCGTTGGGGATGGGAGTCTGCTTGAAAGTGAGAGGTGGTTGGGGCAAAGAAATCGTTGGAGACTTCGGAAGTTTGGTGTTTAAAGCAGTAGGCCGGATTGTCAATCCGGCCTACTGTTTTAAACGTTCTTCAGTGTCCGATCCTATTCTTTCGGCGCGTCGGCGGCGAGGAGCTGGCGGAGTTCCTCGAAGGCGGCGGGGTCGGGGTTGGTGGCGAGGTGTTCGGCGATGGTTTCCTGTTCTTTGATCGCTTGCCAGATTTCCTGACGTTTGATCGGCACTTCGCGCGGGGCGGTGACGCCGATCTTCACTTTGTCCCCTTCGACAGCTAAAACGGTGAGGATGATTTCATCCCCGATGACTAAGGATTCGCCGGCACGGCGGGATAGGACGAGCATGGTGTTTTCTCTGGGTGACTGAAAACTTAAGGTAGGGTGGACGGGGTTAGGTTGATGCTTTTTTACGTCCACCCCATCTGGGGTAAAGAAGGGTTAAACGGCGATGCCTGCCGCGATGATCGCTTTGGCTTTTTCGGTCATGTTGGGGAACAGGTCGCTGGGGACGGGTTTCCCCGATGATTTTACCATGTACCGGGCGCAGGCATGTTTGTCGCCCAGGCAGTAGCGGGTTTTCATCATCTTGGCGGTGGTTGGGATGTCGGCCATTTTGTCGTTGAAGAAGAGGCAGGTTTTAAGGCATTCACATTCAGCCATGTTGGACTCCTTAAACTTCGGAATTTTTTTGGTTCGATGATTTGTGAATGGTGTCTTGGGGGAAAGCCGTGGACTTCCGAAGTTTTGTTGAAAGGACTAACCCAAGACATCAAATAATGAAACCATTTCGAGGGCGCGGCGGCTCACTTCGAGGACGGTTTGGTAGGTGTTTTCCTGCTGACGGAGCAGGGTGACGGTTTCGACCATGTCGGCGTTTTCAGCTTTGTCGAGTTGTTTGGTGAGGAAGGTTTGGGTGTCTTCCAGGCGGGTTTGGGCGGTGCGAACCTGGCGCTGGCGGAGGCCGTTAAGCGACCGGGCTTGCATTTCGTCTGCGAGGGCGGTTTGTAGACCGGTGACAGCGGCTTGTACGGCGATGGGGTCGTCGTTGTTGAGGGCGTCGCGGGCGGTGATGAAGGCAGTGAGGAGCGGGGTGAAGGTGACGTCTCCGTCTATGTTGGCGGTGACGGTGTTGCCCGTGCCGAGGGTGCGTTGGATTAGGCCTGCGTCGCCGTTGTAGATGATGGTGTCCGGCGCGGGCGGGGTGCCTGTTTGGAGGGCGAAGGGTTGGGTTTTGGTTTTGTATCCGGCGAAAATGTATTCGCCCTGGTGCTGGGTGTTGGCGGTTTCGAGGGCTTGTTGGAGCAGGCCGTTGACTTCCGCCCCGAGCAGGGGGCGGTTACCATCGTTGCCGTCAGAGATGCCTTTGAGGGCGAGGTCTATCGCTTTTCCGGCGAGGTTTTCCATTTGGGCCATCGCGGTTTCGGTGGCGGTCATCCATTCGTCGGTGGTTTCGGCGGTGTTGAGGTAGGCTTGCGCCGATTCCAGGCTGGTGCGGAGGGTGAGGGCCGAACGAGCGGATTGCGGATCATCGGACGCGGATTTGAACTTTTTCGCGGTGGCGGCCTGGGTTTGTAATTTGCTCAGGCGTTCCAGGTTCACGTTCATATCGTGAATGAGTTGGGCGGAAATCATATTGTTGGTGATTCGCATGTTCATCTC
>JABWBV010000455.1 GCA_013359445.1 Anaerolineales bacterium
GCCAACCCCCACCATCACCCCGACCCCCATTCCGCACTTATCCACCGCCGTGGAAGTCCAAATCGAGGTTGCCCCCTTGCGGTATTCGGTTGGAGACCCTGGCGGCATCACAATCACCGTTACGAATTTGTTGGATCGCGACGTCTATATTAAAAGCATGTTGATCTGGCTTCCCTACAACACGCTCCAATTCTTTGTGATAGACCCTGGCACCTGCGATCTGGACACAGGTTTGTTCGGATTGGGGCAACACATCGCCTGTGATGAATTCATTCTCCCTGCCAGCGAAAGCGGTTCAATGGTTTTTCTGATTTCCCCGAAAGAAGCCGGAAACTATGAAGGCGAAGTCAGCGTCGAACTAAATCCGGGTTCGGATTTTTATGGAATAGAAGAGGATGCCATTTGGGTCGAAATTGTGGTCACGCCATAGGCATTCAAAAAAAACAAAACCACATCAACCCAATCAGTGTCCCCAACCAGATGCCTGGCAATGCCGGAACCGGACTTCGCCCCCGCCATCCGGCATGCCAAAGCACCATCCCGCCCCCTGCAAAAACAGGCACATACCAGGGAAACAAACACGCCAGCCCTGCCAAAGCCAGCCAATCCGCCCCTCCCACCGCCTTTTTATGATAAAGGTAGCCGCCCCATACGACGACCCACGTTGAAGGGAAAACGAATAACGCCATCAGTACCAAAGGCCGCCAGTTCTTCAAAATCCCCACCACCACTAACACAACCACCCCCACCCGAAGCGGATTTTCCAACACCCCCAACAGCACCGCCCCGCCAAAGAAAAGTTCAATGCCCGGTGCAGTGCGATCCCGCAGATCAGTCAGGCTGAAATAGGCCAGGGCGATCAGGGCATAAAGGGCATAGGGATTGGCCAGCAGATTCATGGGGGTGGGGATGAGGGCGGCGGGGAGGGATGCGGTTGAGCGGCGAAGATATTCTGCAAATTCGTCGCGCCGCCGCGTCGCGCGGCTTCGAGCAAAGGGGTTGGAGCATGGTCAATCCCTTGCGAATCATCCTGGTAGGCGCGCACCATCTGACCGGTCTCGCGGGGGAAAGTTTGGGCGACAATGGCGGGATTGAGGCCTGCCTGCTCAATATGCGGCGTCAGGCGGGCGAAATATTGTTGGAAATCTTGCGGATTCCCGCCATATCCACTCAACAGGGCGCGGTTCACGGTGGGGGAAAGCCCTAGCCCGACCAGGTCTCCCTGGTTTTGTGGGTCGAGTGGTGCCTCAGCGTCGGGTGCTTGCGTGATTTGCTGTTGAAAGGCCAACTGACGCGCGGCCAACTCGTGTTCACGGGCCTGGGTTTGGGCGACCTGCGCGGGGCCACGCAACCCGACCGCTCCCCACAATCCGGCCTGACGGGTCAGGGTTTGCGCCTGGGTGTAATGGGATAAAATCGCGGCGTCCCCGGATGACGGGGCAGGGGAAGGATTCGGGGACGCAGGAGAAGCGGTTGGCGGTGCGCCAGACGTGGGGGTGCCCCCTCCAGAGGGGGCACTTCCCCCGGACGGGGGACTTCCGCCCGCGGTCCCACCTCCCACGGCAAAGCCGGACGCGCCCATTGTCCCAACCATCATCGCCGTCGAAACCACCGCTTTGACCGCCCCCATCGTCTGTTGAAGCGCGTCCACACTCGCGGAGAGGGTCACCCGCCCCAAAATCCCCACCAAGGCAAACAAAAAGCCCACTGCGCCCCATAACCACAACAGGCGAATCAGCAACGACAGCACCCCGCCGCCCGAAAAAATCAGGCCCAGCGAGACACTCGCCTTAAAAACCCCGCCTGCGATCAAAGGCAACAAGGCCAGAATCGCCACCGCTTTGAGCCATAACGCGCGCATCCACCGCATGTGTGGGACAACGGTGATCACCGCGACCGGCGGAGCCAGCACCGCCAGCACATACAATACCGCTTGAGCCACGCCAAAGGCAAACAACATCCCCACCATCGCCAGTGTCCCACCTAACGAAGCTCCAAGATAGAGCACCGGCGAGAAGAGCGACACTTGCCCCAGGCCATTCAGCACGTCAAAGACCGAGGTCGCTTGCACGAACGCCAACGCCAATTGCGCGGTTTCACCCAACGCCGCGCCTGCCGCCCACCAGCCTAACTTAACCAACAAATCGAGAAACGGCCCAGCGGCCACGGCCAGTGTTCCCGCCGTGATCCAATCCCCTAACACTTGCATGACCGCATCCTCTCCTCCAAACAACCGTTGCCAGTGATACAACGCCAGCCGGAGCAGAAACAAGGCCGGAGCCAACGCCGCGGCGGTATACAGACTGCTGACAGCCAACCCTTCATAATACCCATCTGAGGGAGCCTGCAATACCTCACCCAGAATCAACGTCCAGGAAGCGGTTTCGGCCTGGAGTTGTTCGGTTTCGTCTTCCGCCGCCTTCATCAGCACTTCCGAGAGAGCCTCGGCCAGGGATTTGTCTTGAAACACCACCTGGAAAATTTGCTGTATTATCCCACCATCCTCTTCGGGGGGAGGGGTGGGCGTAGTAGGAGGGGGCGTGGTTTGCCAGGGGCGCGCCGCCAGATTGAGCAGGAAAAACGGCAGGAGGAGCAACAAGACTCTTTTTCGCATCTCAAAACCCCAAAGCTAACGCCGACAATTCCCCGTTCGGGGTAAAGCACTGGGCACGAAAGCCACATCCCCGGCATTTTTCTGCTTTTTGCAGGGCGGGAAACGGCGGATATGGCCCGTTTTTGGCACAGTCTGCGAGCCGTGCGATCAGGTTGGGCAATGCCCCTTCCGGGAGGCAAAGGTCGGCATGGGTCGTTTGCCCATTCAGGTGCAGTTCGTGGATTTCCGGCCATTGGGGCCAGGGTTTTTCACCTGCTAGCCCAGCTTGTTGGAACAAGGCCAGCTTAATCTGCTCATGGGTGTTTGATTCTGCGACCAAGCATCCCAATATGATCCGAGATGTTTTCGTCTGTTTGCGCGGGGTAGCCATCCACATCCAGGCGGGGACAAAGGCAGGCTTGCGTACTCCTTCCACCGTCAGGGCGAGACGGGCGGCGGAAAACGCGGCATTTTCGGGGAGTTTCAGGTGGGTTGCCCAATCTCGGTATACGAATGCCCAGGCATGGATGAAGGCAAAGAAATTCGGCCACGCTCCGCCCAATTTGGCAATGGCTGTATGGTGATTGAACTGCTTCGCCGCATCCAGCCTTCCCCCGGAGAACGTCGGGAGCAATTCCGGGGAAGGGAGATGGGGATGATGGTGGCGATAGGCTTCGACTTGATCGAGATATTGTTTCACGTCGGGGAGTAAGGTTTCAAAGCCCAACGCGCGTAACACCTCGGCGAGCGTTTTTCCCGCCGCACGTTCGGTGAGGGCTAACCAAAGCGGGTCGAATACGGGTGTGGGTTCCGCACCGTTCAGCCACCAGCGCGCGGCCGCGGGGCAATAGGCATAGAGCCAGGCTGTCAGGATCGGATGGCCGCGCGGGTTGTCCGGGTCGCGGAGAGCGAGGAAGAGATCGGTGTGCATGAGGTGTCAGGTGTATCTGTGTCAGGTGCCAGGTGTCTCGGTATCAGGTGTTGGTAGGTCAGGTGTTGAGGAGGCTGGTATTGCCATAACCTGACATCTAACCACCTGATACCTGATACCCACCCGTCACGATGACCAGCCAAATCGCAAAAGGAACAGCGCGCCAAGCACCAGGAGTTTTGAGACCTGTGAGCGGAAGACCGCACCCTTTTCGCCACAACAGTTGTCCAATCGCCGTCAAGAAAATCGCGCCAAATAGGACAAAAAAGGCTGGACGAGCAACTTCAGGCGGAACAAGCCAGAGCAAAGCCATCCATAATTTGGCATCGCCCCCACCCAACGCGCCGAAATGCCAAAACACGAACAAAAGCGCGGTCGCCAGCCAGGTTTCAACCGTACCGGGTGCGTGTAAGGTGATACCGGCAAGCAATAAGAGAAGCGTGACGCGGTTTGGGACGCGCCGGGTGTGGAAATCGTAGAGGGCTAAGGCGATGGTGAGGAGGCAGAGGAGGATGGGCATTTTGGGAGGGGAGGGAAAAGGAGATGAGGAGAAGAGGAGATGAGGAGATAAGGAGAGGGGGAGAAAAGGAGAAAAGGAGATGAGGAGAGACAATATGCACCTTTTCACCCCTGCACCTTTTCACCCCTGCACCCCTGCTCCTTTTCTCCCTCCTCCCTGTTCATTGCTTACGGAAAGCCGATCTGGCCCTGGCCTTCGCGGACGCCCCAATAAATGACTCCGCCCCAAGTCCAGGAGCCTTGCCATTCAGGGTTCGTCACGCTATTGGCCTCGTCCATCCGGCGAATGATGACTTGATGGTTCCAGTAAGCGTCGGGCGTGCCGTTGCCGTCCAGGTCGGCGGAAAGGGACGGGGGGAGGCCGTTTACCATGTCGGGGGTGATTTCGCCGCCTGTGCTTTGGGGGTCCCACTCGTACTCCCAATGCCCATCGTCCTTCGGGGCTTGTCCGCTCGTGCGGCAGGTAAAAGTGCCATTGGCCGGGTCAGGGCCGGGTTTGCAATCCCGCTTGTATTCTTCATAGGCCAGATTCCAGAATAAGCGGTACGCGGATTGGGCGGTGCCGGAAAACAAGGGCATTTCCGGTTCGAGGTCGGTCAACCCGGCTTGCCCTGCGGTGGTAGACGCGCCCGCGGCGGGGTGGGAGGGCTGTTCGAACTGGAAGGTGATCGGGGCACCGCTCGGCCCCACATCGGGCAGGGCGAAGGTGCCGAGGGTCTGCATGGTGAAGTACATCACCGGTGTGGCGGGGAGCAGTTGCAGGGTTAGCGTCACGTCTTGCCAATCGCCCACTTCGGGATCGTCTTCAATCCCACCCCCATACGAGATGTAGTCTAACGAACCTGACCCGGAAGCGGGCGGCGTCCCGCCATTGCGCGCGGCACTTAACCAACGCACGAGCGTCACGGGGAAGGGGCGCAAATCCAAAAAGGTGTCGGGAAAACTAACATTCGCCGCCAACAAAACCTCGAGGCCCCAGCCCGTTTCGCAGGATACGCCGCTAGGCGTGATGATCAAGGTGGTACAAGGGTTGGGGGGATTTTCGTCTCCGTGCGGGGGTGGGGCGGTACAGGAACCCCCTTCGATGACCGAAATCAGATTGGAATAGAGAATCTGCCCGGTACAGGGGTCGAACCAGATTTCCCAGACTTCGCAGAGGGCGTCGCCCCCCACCGTGATCGTGGTCACTTGCACCGTGCCGGGGGTGCAACCTCCCCCGCCCGGATCGCCTTCCCCGCCAGGGTCAATGGTGCCTCCGCCCACCTCATCAGTGCAGACGATGCCAAAGTTGCCAGGGATGGGGATGGGATTCCAAAACTGGGTGCAGGTTAAATCGGCCTGGGCAGGCGAGACTGAATGTATTAAGAAAAGCATAAAAAGGCTGAGAATGGACAAGGCTTTTCGCATATCGATCTCCGGTTATTGAGGGGGTTGCCACTCAAACGCATTGAGGGCATCGGCAATGGTCTGGATGGCGCTGGTATCCGTAGAGGTTTGCCAGTCTTGGGGAAGCGGGTGCATCTCCAGCCCGAAGGTTTTTTCCAACCAGACGGCATCCCAGACCTGTACGCCATAACGGGCGGCGGTCACGGCTTGTTCGCCAGGAAGAATCGTGGCATCATCCAAGGTGAGATGCTGATCTTGAAGTTCGCCCAGGAAAACCCATCCTGCGCCCGTGTAACCAAATAGAAGTAGGGCGCGGGTAGGGGTTTGTTCACGCCAGTCGGCGGAATACACCTGTGTCCCAAGTTGGTTGACCGCCCAGCCGGGGGTGTAATCAATGGCGACAAGACAATGGACGGGACGGGGATCCCAGGCTTCTGTCTGATTCCCTAAAATATCCCGCGTCCGATAACAGCCACGCAGGGAATAGGTCAGTCCGGGCGCACCCTCGGCATCCACTGTCCAATACCGGTAAGCGGGGTGGGGTGCCCATTCCATGCGGAGGGCGAGGGAAAGCGGGCCTTGGGTGTTGGTTAGTCCTGTGACGGTTTGGGTGGGTTGCCAGGGGATGGTCGAAAAGCCCAAAAGTTGCGCGGCTTCCGGTTTGGGATAGCCCAGG
>JABWBV010000456.1 GCA_013359445.1 Anaerolineales bacterium
ATCTTCGGTGCCGACTTCAGCGCCGACTACTCCAACCGCACCAGTCCCGATGCCGAGACCGACCACGACGGGCATAAAGCCGCGTCCCGCCGGGCCAGCCGGGGCCGGGAAGGCGATGAAGTTATCGGGTTCGGCGTTGAAGGCTTCGATCAGGCGGGCGGTGTGGTCAAAGGCGACCAGCACTTCGCCGGAGAGCAGGGGTTCCTGCATGAATTCGTAGTTGATGGACTGCGGGTGGATGGTGGGCCACAGGGTATCGCGCACCCAGGTCATCATGTCCATCGCTTCGGTACTGCGGAAGTTGCTGACCATGCCGCCGGTGAAGGAGGGCCAGAGGTAGCCTTCGAGGAACCGGTGGAACAACCCCGCGTGGGGCAGGCCGCATTTCGGTTCGCCGGTGGCGTCAAGGATGTTCTGGCACCACGCGCCGAGCTGTTCCCAGGTCAGGCTACTGGTGTCCGCGCCGTCGGGGAGATATTGGAGGGCGTCTACGTGCGCGGCCATGATGTAGGTCGCTTGCATCCAGGGGATGTAGTAGAGGAAGTCATCCGTGCCGAGCAAGCCAGTTTCGAGGAAGGCGGGGGCAAATTCGCGGTCGGCAGAGAGATCGTCGGCGAGGTCAATGAGGTTGGTCATGGCATCTTCGCGGGCAAGCGGGGGATAGGTCCCGTGCAGGGCACCGATCACGTCCACTGTGCCCTCGCCGGACTGGGCGCCCGCGAGGACCAGGTCAATCAACGGACCTTCTTCCGAGGCGGTGAAATCGTATCCACCTTCGGCAAGGATGGCGCGGAATTTTTCTTGTTCTTCGACCGGGGAGAATTGGGTGGAGAAGAACACGCCTTCGCCCATTGTTTCGGTTTCTTCCATGACTTCGGTGGGTTCTTCCATCACCTCGGTGGGTTCTTCCATTGCTTCGGTGGGCACCGTAGCAGGGGTTTCTGTCGCGGGACTGCTACAAGCCCCCAGGAGCATCGAGAAGATGATGAGGAATGAGAATAGTTTTAACAAACGGTTCATTGGGTTAACTCCTTACATTAAATATTTTGGTTCGTAGTAGGGGCTTTAGCCCCAAAACAGGCACTGAAGGGCTACGAACGGAATCTACGATTGAAAATTTGGGAAAAAAGGAAAAAACTGGCCCGACACGCAAAACGGTACCTCCTTGCTCGCCCATGCCGAATGAAACGAGGACGAGAACACAACATACGCTCTCCGTCACATGACCGGGCACGTCCCCCTGCTGGCGCATGGACGGTATTACTAACTTATAATGCCTCACGCTAAATGAGGTGAAAGTCGAAAAAAAGGATGAAAGGGAGGATGCACATCCCCCCTTTCATCCTTTTTTTTCGGAACTTTTCTCGGTGAGTATTAACCCTAACTTTGACCCGTACTCGACTGGCGAACGACCAATTCCGGTTTGAGGAGAATCTGGGTTTCGGCAACTGGCTCGTGAAGGATCAGGTGAATGAGCATTTCACAAAGCATGGTGCCGATTTTGTATATGGGTTGGTTCACCGTGGTGAGGGGGGGATTGGAATGTTCGGCCATGGGGATGTCGTCAAACCCCGTAATGGCAAGGTCTTTGCCGACGACCAGGCCGATTTCCTGCGCCGCGCGGATTGCGCCAAACGCCATCAAATCGTTACACGCCACAATCGCCGTGGGGCGGTCGGACAAGTTGAGCAGGCCTTTTGCCTGTTCGTAACCCCCACGCTGGGTAAGGTCACCCGTGACAATCAGGTTTTCGTCCACCGTCAGCCCTGCGTCGGCCATTCCGGCGCGGAAACCGTTTAGCCGGTGGTAGGCGAAGGTCAAATCCTGGGGCGGGGCGAGGCAGGCGATCCGGTGGTGGCCCAACCCGGTCAGGTGCGCGAGTACGAGCCGCATCCCGAGCGTGCTGTCTTCGTCCACGAACGGGAAGGTTAGCCCGTCCCGGGTGCGGCCAAACGCGACAAACGGGAATCCTGCCTCGGTCAGGTAGGAGATGCGGGGGTCTTGCTGGCGGGTGCGGAGGAGGATAAAGCCATCAACACGCTTGCCCTGTACGATTTCGCGGTAGCTTTGCATTTCTTCTTCCCCCGGCGCGCGTGTAGAGACAAGCAGATCAAACCCGAGGGAGGCGGCTTTGTTGCCGATTCCGGCCAAAAATTCACTAAAAAAGGGGTCGGAAAAGCGCGGGCCAAAGGTGGGGATGATAAAGCCGAGGGTGTCGGTGCGCTGTTTTTGGAGGCGTTGGGCGACAGTGTTGGGGGTGTACCCCATTTCTTGCGCGGCCTGTCGGACGAGGGCTTTCGTTTTCGGACTCACGTCGTCGTAATCATCGAGGGCGCGTGAGACGGTGGTAATGGACTTCCCCACTTTATCGGCGATGTCTTTGAGGGTAATGGTCAAGCCGGGCCTCCAACAATGTTACAATATTTAAAATCCAAAACGTTTTGGGTATAATGAGTATAAACCAAAACGTTTTGGAAATCAATATAATCTCGCCAAACTGCGCTTTGGCGGTTGATTGACACGGAAAGGAGCACCCCATGGCTATCTCTCAACCCCCGTTTACCATTCACCTGATTACCCACAA
Source organism: Anaerolineales bacterium (assembly GCA_013359445.1). Classification (GTDB taxonomy): domain Bacteria; phylum Chloroflexota; class Anaerolineae; order Anaerolineales; family JABWBV01; genus JABWBV01. The sequence continues at coordinate 2,585 of JABWBV010000456.1, forward strand.
CCATTGGGATCGGGAATGGATTTTTACGGCCCGGTATGCGAATCGTTGGCTACCCACATTTTTCAACAATCTCTTTGAAATGCTCGAATCTCAGCCCGATTATCGGTTTGTTCTGGATGGACAAACACGGATCATTGAGGATTATCTGGATCAGTTGCCGCTTGATGAGGCGGCGGCTCGCGCCCGGGATATTCGCAAATACGCCCGCCGGGGCCAGTTGATGCTCGGGCCGGCCTACCTCCAGCCCGACTGGACCTTGGTAAGCGGCGAGGCCCTGGTGCGAAATCTCCTCATCGGCGATAAAACCGCGCGGAAGTATGGGCCTGTGATGAAGGTGGCCTGGCTTTTGGATAATTTCGGGCAAGTGGCCCAAGCGCCACAGATTTTGAAGGGCTTTGGCATTGAGGGCGTTTTCGTCTGGCGGGGCGTGGATATGCCGGATGATCAGCTCAAAAGTGAGTTTTGGTGGGAGGCTCCCGATGGGTCACGCGTATTGGGCATATATCTGCTGGATAGTTATCGCAATGCGATGGTCTTGAACATGACACGGGAAATTGCCGGAGCACGCATTTTTTCATTAGCAGAAAACCTGAAACCATTTGCCTCCACCCCCAATGTCTTGCTCATGAACGGATACGAGCAAGTCCCTCACCCGGACGATGTGCTGTCCATCCTCGCAGAAATTGGACCTGATCTGCCCGCCGGAACAGTATGCCGCCAAAGCACCCCGCCCGAATATCTCGCGGCCATTCGCGGGTTCAATCCAACTCTGCCTACCATCGGGGGGTATCTTTACAGCGGGCGGTTTGCCCCCATTCTCAAAGGTGTTTTTTCCAGCCGTAACCCCCTCAAACAACAAAATAACGACTGCCAGCGCGAATTGGAACGCTGGGCAGAAAAGTTCAATAGTTTTGCCTGGGCTTTTGGGTTCGATTACCCGGAAGACCGGTTTGAAAACGCCTGGAAAACCCTGCTCCTCAATCACACCCACGACGATGTGTGTGGATGCTGTATTGACCCCATCGCCCGCGACATGGAGACCCGATTTGCAGAGGTTCAACGCGCGGCAACCATTATGTCCTCTGAAAGCCTGCGCGCCCTCGCCCAAACCGTAGACACCTCACACAGGGATGGGGCCATCCGGGATGGGACCATCAAGGATGAGGCCTCCCGGGATGGGGCCATCCGAGATGGGGCCATCCGGGATGGGGCCATCCGAGATGGGATCGCCATCTTGATCTTCAACCCCTCATCGCGTGCCCGGCAGGAGGTGCTTGGCCTCTCATTTGAAATTCCCGAAGAAGTTACCGATTTCCATTTCCGCGATAGACACGGAAACGTGCATCCCCATCAATTGCTCAGCCGGATTGGCCGAAAAGTGGATTTGTATCTTTGGGCGGGAAAAGTCCCCTCGGTCGGGTACAAAACCGTTTACGTGATCCCGCACCCTGCCCAAGCCGGGAACGAGACCGTTACCCCGTCCGTTTCCGCTCGTGAACATCAGATGGAAAACGACTTTCTGCGGGTGACGATTCACGCTGATGGCACACTCAAGCTCTTTGACAAAACCACCCACCACACCTTCGAAAATTTAGGTTATCTGGAAGATGGCGGTGATTGTGGCGACACGTACGATTATTCCTTCCCGCGCGAAGATACCTTGATCTCATCGCGCGGCCGCTCGGCACGTATCACCTTGGAAACCGCCGGCCCCTTACTCGCCCGCTTCCGTGTCGAAACCAGTTTACCTCTCCCCGCACATCTCACCGCTGACCGGGAAAGGCGAGACTCCCGAACCTGCCTTGTCCCTGTTTTGACCTTCGTTGAACTCACCGCCAACGCCCGCCACGTGGAAATCCACACGACCGTCCACAACATCGTCAAAGATCACCGTCTGCGCGTCCTGTTTCCAACGGGCATTCAAACCGATCACTCTCAGGCTGGAATGCCGTTCGACATCGCAACCTTTCCACTGACCGATGGGGAAGCACCTTTCCGCATCCCGGAGATGTTCAAAGGGGTGATGCTGGCCGGGCGGTATACCGCACCCGTCAACACTCGCCCCTTCCGCCACTTCATCACGCTGACCGACGAACAACGTGGGCTGTCCATCTTCAGTCGAGGGTTGATGGAATACGAAGTCCTGCCCCAAGAGCACACTATTGCGCTCACTTTGTTACGCAGTGTGGGCTGGCTGGCGCGCAACGACCTGGCGACCCGCATCGGGGATGTTGGCCCACACATCTTCACCCCCGAGGCACAATGTTTGGGCACCCACACCTTTGATTATGCAATTTTCCCCCACGGGCCAGATGTCCAAAAAGCCAACCCCGCATACCAGGCGGATCGCCACACCCTAAAATTTCGCGCGGTCCAAACCAACCACCACCCCGGGCGGTTGCCGGACGAGTACTCGTTTCTCTCCTGGGTGGCCGAAAAACCCAAAGGAGCCTTTAAACTGAACGCACTCAAAAAATCCGAAGACGGGGAAGGCTTGATCGTGCGGCTTTTTAATAAGTTGGAGGTTCCCGCGACCGGGCACGTAAAAATCGGGGGACAGATCAGCAAAGCGTGGCGCACGAACTTGAACGAGGAACTGGCAGATGAATTATCGGTGGAAGATGGCACGGTGCGTTTCCGGGCGAAAGGCAAGGAAATCGTAACGATTAAAGTCCAACTCCAACCCTGGCGTTTAATCGACGATTTTCAAATTTTCACCAGCCGGATCCTCTCGCCTCCAACGCTGGACGAAAAAATGGGCGCGATGGATACCCCGGTCATATTAACTGAGGACGAAGTTGGGCATGAACAAGCCCGCGCACAACGGTTGCATGAAGAACTACAAGCCATCCGAAGCCAGGCGTATCTCCTCAACGAACAATTGGAAAGGATCGCGGCCCCTTCAGCATCCCAATTGGCAGAGTTACACCGGCTCAAAGGACAGGAAGCGACCCTCGCGCGACAAGGACATGAGGCCCGCATTTCCGCTTTGTTAAATCAACAACTTTTTGTCACGCTCCAAATGGAGCGCGAACTCGGCACACTTGGGGAAGAACTCAACTGGGCACGGGTGCGGAAGCGAGTGGGAGAGTTTCTGATCCATTACTACGAAGGACTGGGGTAGGCGTAGGGTTTCTGCCCCCAAGGTTAACCCTCCCCCTGACCGGGTGGGTTAACCTTGGAATCTGACTGAGGAGGGCGTTCGTCAAATCTCAGGTATTGGAGATTAGGGTTGCTTAAAAAATTAGCCCAAGGGGATAGTTCGACGTTATTGCACGAAGAGTCAATGATATACTCGAACCCACGTCCCAAGAGCGAGGCAAAACACCCTCCCGTGGGTTTTAAGAGAATGTACCAAATCTCCCCAAAAAGGAACCCAACGTACCCTGATGGAACTTCCTAGCGCGCATATGTTCACCCCCCGCCCAACTCACCCCTGGCTCAAACCTGTAAAAGTCGCCTACTCCCCCGCCTTCACCACCCCGCTCGTCGAGCGCTTCACCACTGAACTCATGG
>JABWBV010000015.1 GCA_013359445.1 Anaerolineales bacterium
GAAGCCTTCGCCATACCCCGTGGAACTGGTGGCTTTTCGGGCCGCCAGGATCGTGGCCCCTTCCACGCCTCCGGTGAGTTCATCGTCCACCGAGCCGAGCGCCTTCACCAACCCGCCCACCCAGGGTTCGAGTTTGGCATATTCCCCTTCTTTGGCGATGGCGTGTTCCTCGTTGAGCGTCGTCAGGGTTTCGTCGAGCAAGGCGGCGAGTTCCACGCCAGACATGTTCGTGGACAGTTTCCGGTTGACACTTCTCAGCAGACCGGTCACCCGTTGCGCCATTTGGGTGTTTTCGGACACGCCAAACGTGTTCAGCGCGAGATATTGCGCGGAAATCTCTTTGACCCGATTGATCAACGCCGCCCCAACCAGGTTGAGCGATTGTTGCAGGGAGACCGTTGTCAGGCTTTGGGCGACATCCGTCTCGACACTGTCCGTGAACCGGACGATTTGCGCGCCTGCCGCGTTGCCGTACACCAGCAGAAGGGGGTCGTTCGTTTTTAGGTTGGTGGCCGTGCCCTGGAAATACACTTTCGCCCGACTAGCCGCCTCATACGAGGGGATAAATTGCGGTTTGGCTTTGCGCGGGGCGAGATTGTTCCATTCGGTGCGGGCCTGCAACGGGTCGGCGGTCTCGAACGATTGGGGCAGTTCGCCGGGGTTGGGGATACTCTGTGCGCGGGTGCCGACGGGGATGTCGGTCACATACCCATTTTCGAGCGTGAACGCGAGATAGACGCTCGCCGCCACGCCGGGGCGAAGTTCGTACCCGATCAGCCGCGCCAGTTCCAAAATGGACCGCCGCTCGGTCGCGGTGCGGAGATAGCCCTCATTCGCGATCCGCTCCTGGTAAAAGGTGAGGACATCGAGCAGGGTCGCGCCCGCGTCCAGCATCGCGATGGCGGGATCGCTGACCTCGCGGGTGGTTAACCCGGTCAGGGCGGGCGGCCCGGAAAGAGACGCCCGCATCGTCTCAAAAAATGTGGCGTGCGTCCCCACCCGGTAGCGTAACCCGTTCAAGCCTGGGCGGTTAGTGGTTGTTTCAGGGGTGATTTTTTCGGTGCCTTCACAGCATCCGCAAGATTCGTTCATCGTCCACCTCGCATATCAAAGGTGATTTTGCCGTGTTCGGGAAAACCCGGATCGTTATCGCATTGGGCCACTTCCAACGGGCCGAGCGGGAGCACGCCATTTTCGATTTCACCGTTTGGCCCTTCAAAAAGGCGTTCCAGACGGGTTACTTTGACGCTCTCCACCCCGGAGACGGCCTGCGCCGCGGCCACCAGTTGGCTCAAATAAACGCCTTCGCCGAACGTCAGGGTGTCCGGGTGGAAAAAGCCAGGCCTGCCCTCGCGTTGGCGACGATTGGAAAACACGTCGAGTAACGCCGCTTTGACGTGACCGCGCAGGGTTCCGGGCTGGACACACACAAGCAATTCGATGTCCAAGGGCACGTATCGGGCGGGTTGCACAGACAGGTCGTGTCCCATGCGCCGGTAGCGGTACAAATGCCCGGTGATTTCTTCCAACAGTGAGGGGGAGGCGGGTTCATGGCCGAACGGGTCCACCGCGACGAGGACTTCGTACCAACTCCCCGTCCAGCGGAGGGTGGCCGCCGCGCGCTGTACCTGCACCGGAAAATCCCGCAGAACAATCGCGGCGTAATCTTCGGGGATGATCGCCCGTTCCAGACGTTGGCGGAAGGCGTCGGGGGCGAACACTTTGGCCTGGGCAACGGGTTCGGGCGCGGTGCCCCCTTGCGCGGGGAGGGGGTTCCGGGCCTTTAATTCCACCCCACTCAGCAGGGTATCCAACACAAAATGGGTAATGGTCTCCGCCCCGACGTTGCCGGACGGCCCGTTGCCCACGCGGTACGTGGCGGTGAACCGGGTTTGGGCGGTGGGCTGACGACCCATTTCCCCATCCCCAAACCGCAGGTGGGCGTAGCGTTCATCGTCTACTTCGACGACGAAGTGATAGTCGTCCGGGCCACTGGCGAGGAGATCGTATTTCGGAACCCAACGGGTTGGTTGGAAGTTTGGTTCGTCCGTGTCTGGTTGGGGAATACAGGGCGGCTCGGCAGAGTTGAGGAGGCGCACCCAGGGCAAGGCTTCGCGGGGGTCCTGCCGGAGCAGGGAGGAGGCCGGGGCGAGGGGCGTCAGCGGTTGGCTGAAAGTCAGCCCGGGTTCGGCGAGGCGGGGGCGGAACGGGCCGGGGTGGTGGGTGATCTCCGCCGGGTGACAGGGGTCGGGACAGTGTTCTTCGGTGTGATCGAGCGGGACACAGCCAAGGTCTTCGTCGGGCAGGGGGCGACCATGATCGACCAGGATCACGTTGCCACAGGCGATGCTCACGTCTTCGAGGGGTTGGCAATCAGGCGGATTGCTCGTCGCGGAGAGGCAAAGCGGGAAGGGCAGGGCATCTTCTTCGGCCCATTCAATTTCGAGAACGGGTTGGTCGTAGAGCGGGTCCACGTCCGGAGTGGTGCGGGTGAGGCGGACGGCGTGCCGATGTTTGGGATCGGCGTCCGCGGGGTTGCCCGTTTTGGGGCCGAGGACTTCTTCAAAGATCAGAATGTCCCCCGGTTGGAGGCGGAGCGCGCGTTCGGGTGCGGAATCCTGTGCGGGTGAGGGAGCTTTTTGGCGCACATCCGGGTCGGGGATCGGAGGTGGTTGCCAGGCGTCTTTCAACGTCGCGGTCGTCGAGCCTTTCGGTAAACAGCAGTCGCCGCCATCGCCCCAGGTGTAAAAGGAGATGCGGTTGTGGGAGACGTACAGTTTGATGTTTTGGGCGGGGTTTTCGACGAGGGGTTCAAAAACTTCGTAACGGCTGAGAGGGATGTTACGGAGGTCGTCGGGGGTGAGGAGGTTGCCTTCGACGGGGAGGTCTTTTCCGGTGATAAGGTAAAAATCGGTCGGGCCGAGTTCCCGGTCGGCATCGGTGTGGATGCAGACCCACGCGCGGGCGTTACATCCCTCGTGCAGGCGGTAATCCACGAGCCGGGCGTGGCGGCGAACGGAGATGCGTTGGCGGGCGGTGTTCAGATAGGCTTCGGTGGCGACGGCGTCCTGGTAGTAGCTCAGGTAATCCCCGGTGTAGGCCATTAACTCGACGAGCGCGACGCCAAAATCGGGGACGTGCCGCTCTTTCCACTCGGGGAGAAGCAGGGCGAGGCGGTCAAAGAGCAATTGGCGGAAACTGGCGTAATCTTTGGCGAGGTAGTTGATTTCCGGGGCCGGACGGGGTTCGGGCGGGCACACCTCGGGGGTTTTGCAGTCCAGATCGCTGGCGCAACCCGCCTTGAAGCTGAAATCCAGGCAGAAATAGCGCGGGTCAAAGCCGGGGTAGGGTTCGTCGGTGGGGCGATCATTTTCGTCCAGCGCGACCAGGCAGAGGGTGTAGGTGGAATAATCGCCCGGTTTGTCCACTTTGACGATCATTTGGTCGTCCAGTTCGGGGTCGCGGGAGGGGATGATTTCCACGGCGGTGACGCGGACATCCCGTACCCGACGGCCTCCGGTCAGCCGGACGTTTTCTTTTTTCAGGCCTTTTGGCGCTTTGCCGAGAAAAAACACGGTCAATTTGCGCTGGTCGTCGCTGACTTCCAGGTAGTCCAGCCCGTTGAAGCCACTGGCGCGTACGTCGGGACGGCGGGTTTCGTCTTCACAGATGAGGGTGGTCATGACACACTCCGTTCAAAGGTTTCGGTTTGGCTTTCGCCTGTGCGCCGGATGAGGTAGTGCAGTTCCACGCGTAGGGTGGCATCCTGGCTGGTTACATCCAGCTTGCGGACTTCGATCAGGTCGCCGAGCCAGCGTTGTAACCCGGCCTGAATCGTGTGTTGGAGCGCGGCGGCGAGTTCCGGGCTGTTGGGGGCGAAGACCATTTGCAGGAGACCACTGCCAAAATCCGGGCGGTTGACCCGTTCGCCAGGGTTGGTGAACAGGAATTGTTCGATCATGTCCCGGATGTGGTCGTTGTTCCCGGTGAGGGCGGTGCGCCCGCGTCCGTTGAAGTGGAAGGGGTAGTCAAGGTTTAGCATGAGTTAGGTTCCTATCACTCTAGTTTGCACCATACTGATCAGAGGCGGCCCTTGCGGGATTTGTTCGATGCTCTGACAGAGGCCCGCGCCCGCGCCGGTGGGGGTGGGCTGTAACAGGGCAGGTTGTCCGTTGACAAGCACGCGGGTGGCGGGCTGTAGCCATTTGACCATCACGCAGGGCTGGGGTTTGCCGTTCGGCAAGGTGAACGCACAGCCCGCGACGGTGATGAGGTTGGCGACGGTCGCGACGGGTTGCCCGTTGACGAGCACGCGCGGTTGCGTGGGGGTGGTGGTCGCCGGGGCCATGTGGGTGCATTGCATCACGGCGTTGACGTGGAGGAGAAATCCGGGCATGTTGGTACCTTACAAGACAATTTCTGAAACACGAAGGGTACGAAGGAACACGAAGGTTTTGAAATTTTCACTTAGTGATCCTATGTGTCCTTTGTGGTGAAAGCCTTTTAGAGCGTAACAGTCAACGCGCCATTGTTGATGATCGTCAGGCCGTTGATCTGGACTTTGGGGGCAGTGATGGTGACGCCGTCCGGTCCGACGGTGAGGGAGGATGCGCCACTGCGGAGCATGATGCCGCCTGCGATCATCGGGGGGATGGGCGTGTCGCTGAGGACGACGGCGCTTTTGGCGGGGGTTTCCAGGATCATGACGGGGATGCCGGGGGTGGCGAGATTGGCCGTGGCGGGAATCTCCGCGCGGGACCCCCAAAACCCCCCGACCCAGATCGGGTAATCGGGGTCGCCCGCCTCGAACTCGATCCAGACCCCGGCCTGTACGAGAGGGATCAGGTACGCGCCGGTCTGAATCCCCGCGACGGGGACGCAGGGCATGGCCCAACTGGAGATGCCAATGCCCAACACAGCGGGCACTTGCACGAGCAGGCGGCCCTGCCCCATCGGATCGATGTTGTTGATGACGGTGCCGCGATATTTGCCGTAATATTTTTTGACGGTAGTTTCCATAAGGTTCGAAAAAATCTCCGGTAGTGACGACTTCAGTCGTTAGAGGGAGCGGTTGTTGTATCTTTTCAAAATGATCTGTCAATCCGCTTTTGGCCCGCCGGGGGGTGAACCCCCCCGGCTACCCCATGACGCCCGTTGAAACGGGCTTTTCCAGCCGGATTCATCCGGCGTCGTTGGGTAGCCCGGCGGTTTTAGCGCCGGGCGGGGATTGTCGGAATAGTTTGTCAACATGCAAAAACCGCCACTACGAACGGGTTAAACCGGTACAGTGGGCGTGATCGAAATCAGCCCATTGCGCGTGAGCGTAAACGATTGTTTGTATTCGCCACGTTTGATCGAGTGGGTGACACTTTGGACGAAGTACAAACCATCAAAGGCGTGTCCCGCGCCGCGCACCCCGACCAGGCCACGGGTTTTGAGCACATGCCCGTAGCGGGTCACGTCCAGCGCACCGTTGGCGGTCAGAACGTCCGAGGTTTTGGAGGCTTCTGACAGGCCGCGGAGGATCGCGCGAATCGGGGAGAGGTGGGCGGTGTCGTAGAGGGGGGCGAAGTGTTTGGGGAACGGGGTCAGCACACCGAGCGGGGGGTTTAACGGGCTGATGTCCGGGATCGGAAGCGGGATCGTGACGTGCGATTCCTGTTGGTGGATGAAGATGGCGGGCATCGTCTTTTTGTCCGCGTCGTAGGAAAAGGTGAGCGCTTCGATGTTCGTGTGCGCGTCCATGTTCGCATTCAGGGCGGGTTGGGGCACGCCGACTTTTATTTGCGGTCCCCAGTAGGCGATGCTGGTGCCGGGGGCTGGGCCGGGGTCCACGTAAAAGACGTAGCCGACTTCCTCTGCGAGTTGGTTGATGTAGGCGAGATCGGTGCCGCGGTGGGTGGGGATGCGGTCCGTTGGGATGGGAACATCGATCATAATGCTGGGGATGATCAGCGGGATGACGCCCAAAAAAGCGTACTTGGCGAGGATCAGGGCGATCCGGGCCTCGGGTGGCATGGCCGGGTACGGGATGCCGGTGAAGTCGATCAGGTTCATGACCGTGCGTAAGTCTTGCCCGGTGATGGTGAGGGTGGAGCGCCCGGTTTTGGCGTCCGGGGAGAGTTGCGTGTGGGTGATGGTGCCGTCCATCAGCACGTGCGGCGTGCCGTTGACGGTGACGATGATCAAACAGCGGATGACCGGGCCAAGATCGCCGAGCAACAAAATCAGTTCGTTCAAAACCGATTGGGTGCTGAATTGAAACGTCAACTGGAAGCCATTGGGGCCGCCCGCGTCGTTCCGTACTTCGACGCTGGTCAGGGCGTCCATGACCTCGCGGGGCATCGGAACCGGGACCGCGGGGCCGATCATGAGGGTGAGTTGGATGTTGCCGTTAATCATTTCGTTTCACGAAACTTCGGATATTGCGTATTTTCTTTTAGACTCCCGGAATCCCTTCCGGAAGCGTAATCTTCAACTTTTTGCCGATTTCGAGCAAATCCTCGGGGCGGAGGGCGTTGTTGGCATCGCAGAGCCGCCAGAATTGTTCCGCGTCACCCAGGTTCTGCGCGGCGATGTGATCCAGGCGCTCGCCCTCGACGATGGTGTGCTCCCGGAGCAGGCTGAAACTTCCGGCGGGGGGCAAAAATCTCCGGCGGAGGTAGCGCACCGTTTTGCCGTCCGGCATTTCGAGGGAGGCGGTTTCGAGGCGGTAGTATCGGCTGGTAATGGGGAATTGTTCAAACATAAAGGCTCCTATAATCCAGTGATCCCAAGTTGCCCCAACACCCCGCTTTTGGTTAAAGTGGCGAGTTGTTCCAGGCGTTGGTGGTAGGTCATGTACAAGTTGCCGCCGCGATGGTCAAACCCCAGGTCATTGACATTCAAGACGCGCAGACCCAGGCTGACTTTGGCACGGATCGGGTTCAAGTTGGGGTCGAAGGCCTCTTCAGTGATGCTGAATTCGGTGATGCGAACGGGCATGACCCGGTTTTTGCTCCACACGAACAGGGTGAGCGGCGCTTCGGCGGGGATGATTTCCAGGGTGCCGGACCCCGCGAGGGCGTTGTTGGCGATCAGCCGCCCGCTCGTGGGGTAGAGGATCGTTTCCAGCACGGCGAGTTGGGGCAGGATCCCGTTTTCGCGCACGGTTTGGTTTTCGTCGGGGAATTCCATTTGATCGGCGGCGTCAATCGTCGCCTCGATCTTGTAGCTCTCCTGCGGCGGGCCAATCAGGCGGAGGGCTTGCGACCGGTCGCCACTTTCGCCCACGGTTTGCGCTTGCAACGTGCGGGAAAGCGTCTCCGGGTTGTATTGCAGGACGATGATGCGCTGGACAACACCTGAGTCTGGCGAAACCAGCACCAGGCCGCCTTTGAGAAGTTTGGGGGAACCGGGGAAGGTAGTCATGGAAAAAGCCTCACACCTGACTCCCGATCCCGGCTCCCACGCCGAGACCGACACCTGCCCCGATCAACCCGCCAACGAGCGCGCCAATCGGCCCAAACATACTGCCAACCCCCGCCCCGATCAGCGCCCCGCCCAACCCACCGATCAACGCCCCTAACCCGGTATGGCTGGACGAGCCTGATTCGGCGTGCCAGTTACAGCCGTTGAAATAATGCATCGCCTCCGCAAACACCGCATAATCCTGCGTGCTGACCACTTTCCCTTCGCCCATCACGTTGGCTCTTTCGCGGGAGGTGACGCCATAACATACCGGATCATTCCGATCACAATGCACGTGGGGCAACCCTAACATGTGCCCAAATTCGTGCTCGGCGGGGACTTGGGGAATATCCGTCCGTTGTTGGGTGTCCAGTGCGTCGAACGTGGCCTGGCGTCCCACCGCCGGGGATGTAGGATTGCGACTGACCGCGCTCCCTTCAAAATCGGTGGAATAGGCGACGTTCATCGTAAAATGCGGGTTCGATGTCACCGGAATCACCTGCACCCGTGCAATCGCCTGGTTGAACGGCTCCGCGGGGCACGGCGCATCGGGGACCAAATAATGTCGGAAACTCCACCGAGTTTGCACCGTACGGATAAAATCGTTTTGCCACGTTTGTTGTGCGGCGGGGGAAGGCCACGATTCGGGGGTGTTCGCCCCGCCCGAACCTAGAAAATTGAACCGCACTTTCATTTTCAACGTCAACATCTTTTGGGGGCGTTCCAGTTCCGCATCAAACCGGTTCCCACCTCGCCCAATATTGAACCGCTCCTCGTGATCCGGGCGTGGCGCAGGCGTCGTCGGGTTGCCCGCGGCCTGTCGTTGTAACGTCCCCCCTTGCCCGCCCGAAAGGTGGACGGATTCACCGGCCAGCACGCTTTCCGCGGCGCGGTCAGCCTCTTGTTCCAGCCCCACGCTGGTTTCGGGGTGGATCGGTGCGTTTTGTTTTGCCGCCCGTCCGAGGTGCCGTTGTTGGACGACATGTGCCAACTCGTGCGCCATCAGCCGTTGTCCGGATACCGAATCCCGGTCAAATTGCCCTTCCCCAAACACCACGTTTTGCCCAACCGTGTACGCCCGCGCATTCACCGCCCGCGCGGACTCTGCCGCCCGGGCGCCGGTATGCACCCGCACCTGGTTAAAATCATGCCCAAACCGGGGTGCCATAAACGCTTGTGTTCTCCCGTCGAGCGGTTGACCGGGGCTTTGCAGGACTTGATGCACCACCGGGGGCACCTCGTTCCCCGGAAACACATTCACCGCCGAGCGTTGCAGATGGTTCTCTCGTTTCTTTTTACACTCCGCGCACTCGCCGCCATTGCCCGCGTGTTTCCCGCACGCACATTTGCGTTGAAGGATTCCCTGCGAAATCAGCGGCGATGATTTTTTTTGTTGTGTGGAAATAACCGACAGTTGTGTCATTTTCCGATGCCTCCGTACACCGCCCGCGCGATGTGCTGACCCAGGGGATTCGCGCCCCCTCCCGCGGGGGTCTGGAATGCCCCGCCGCGCACCGACGCCCGCGCGCCGCCCCCCGTCAAATCTGGATGCAAGCCCCCCTCGGTCAGCAACCGCGTCAACTCCGCTGTCACCGCCGCCTGCAACGCCCGTTCATCCAGTGCCCCCCCCTCGACACCATCCAAAATCAATCGTTCAATATGCAAACTCACATTCATCATCTTTCACTCACGCCTCACGTATCACGCCTCACTACTGCCCCCACCTCAACATCCCCTCATTCACCGGCTGGTTCATCTTGCGGAACTCTGCCCGCGCCGCCTCCAACACAAGCGGCATGGTGATCGGCATCTGCGCTTTCGCCGCCATAAACGCGGAACTGAGCGCGGTGTTGTGAATGCCACCCCCAGTCAGGTTAAGCCGGGCGAGGTGGGCATAATCTAGCCCATCCACCGGCGTTTGGGCGGGAAAAACCTGTTGCCACATGCGGATGCGGTCTTCCCGGCTGGGGAATGGAAAATTGACGATAAAGCGCAACCGCCGGAGAAAGGCATGGTCGAGGGCACTTTTCATATTCGTCGCGAGCACTGCAAGCCCGCGATACGCCTCCATGCGCTGTAATAAATAATTGATCTCGATATTGGCGTACCGGTCGTGGCTGTCTTTCACCTCGCTCCGTTTACCGAACAACGCGTCTGCCTCGTCAAAAAATAAAATCGCGCCGCCATCTTCTGCCGCATCAAACAACCGGCGCAGGTTTTTCTCCGTCTCGCCGATATATTTACTGACCACGGCGGATAAATCAATTCGGTACAGGTTCAACTGTAAATCACTGGCGATGACCTCTGCCGCCATCGTTTTGCCCGTGCCGCTTTCCCCCGCGAACAGGGCACTGATCCCCAGCCCGCGGTTCATCTTTTCGCGGAAGCCCCACTCGTCGTACACCTGACTGCGCCGTTCCACCTGATCGGCGATCTGGCGGAGCATACTCATTTCCGTATCGGGCAGGACGAGGTCGTCCCACGTCGCTTTTACATCGATTCGTTGGGCGAGCACGTCCAATCGGGGACGGGTACGCGCCAGACAGGCGTGCCAGACTCGGTCAACGGCTCCCGCGGGGGTGGGGGGTTCGACAGGGTCGCCGCTCCCGTTCGGGGTTTGGGCGGCGCGGGCGATTTGTTGGATCGCGGAGAGATTCAGATTAAATTGTCCGGTCAACCGCGCGGGGAGTTCATCCGAAGGCAGGTTCAAGGCCACGGCCCACGCGGCCCGTTGTTCGGCGGGGGTAGGTTTTTCCACATCCACTACCACGCCCCCCAGCCCGGGCCAGACCTCGCGCGTACTCAAAAAGAACGCCCCCCGACTGCGGGAGAGAAACCGCCGGAGCGGGGACGCCTCGCTCGCACTGCCTTTTTCGGCGTCGGACCGTTCGTCCGTTTCCTGTGCGTCCAAAAACAGCGCGAGCGGAAGCAGGCGACTTTCGCGTTCCCATAACCGGGCGAGGGTTTCCAGTTCGCCGACCTGACCGGGCAGGGATTCGGCGGGCAGACGAAGCAGGGTGAGTTCCAGTTGAGCGGTGGTGTGCCAGGCGACAAATTGTTTGCTGATGGCATCCGCCCCGACGAGTTGGATGAATGGGGGACGTCCGGGGGGCGCGATGTGAAAGGCCGTTTGGAGTTTTTCGGACAGCTTTTCTTGCGAGGGAGGCAGAGCGGGTTCCAGGCCACTTTCGACGGGGATTTCGAAGGGGATGAGGAGTGGGGTGAGCCGGTCGTCGAGGTAGTTCAGCCCTTTTAGGTAGTTGACGATGCGTTCGTCGGCGCGGAGAGGGCTGGTGGTGAGCGGTTGCGCGCCGGGTTGGTTGATCTCGATCAGCCGCCAGTGTCGGAGCGGGCGTTCCGGCGAGAGGGCGTCCCACGTGGGGTCATCGAAGAGGGCCATCGCCAGCGCAAAGGTAGGGAAGGGGCGGTTGGGGTTGTCTTGCGCCTGGGCACAGAGTCCGGCGATGCGTGTATCCAGCTCGACGGCGGCACACAATAACAAAATTTCCTGCTCAAAATCGGACAAACCCAGTCGCTGACCAAGAATCCGCAGGGCCGGGGGCGGGTCCATTTTTTCGGCTTCGGCGAGACGTGCGGCGGCTTTTTTTAGCGCTTGATCCTGTTCGGGGATATCCTGATCGGAAATGCGGTCGGACGCGCGCCACTGGAACCATTTACCCCCCGCGGTGGGTTTGGTTTCGAGCGGGCCGCTTTGCCTTGCCAGGCGCAGACGAACCCAGGCGACTGCCGCCGCCAGAAATTCGTCGTTGCCGGTTTGCCAGGATTCGAGGCTTGTCCTGACGAAAGAAGGATCGGTCATGGGGTAATGGTCACTTTTTGATCGGCGGCGAATTGCGGGAGGGGGGCGGAAAAATCTACGGGGATGCTGTCTACCCCGTCCACGCGGAGGCGGAGGACGTAGGGGCCGGGGAGGGCGTTGTCCACCTGGAAGGTGAGGGTGGAAGGGGCCGTGGGATCGCCGGGGGTGGAGAGGGCATCGAGGGGGATTTCTCGGTCGCCGAAGAGCAGGGTGGCGCGTTGGGTGGCGCGAACTTGGGGGATAGATTCCAGTTCAACGGTCAGGTTGCCTTGCGGGGCGGTTCCTCCCGCGGGGGCGGTGAGGGTGATCTGCGGGGCCAGGGCAAATGGTTGGGCGTTGGAAGACCACGGAGGTAGGCCGGGGCGTTGGACACGAATCGAGAGGGTGTAAATGCCAGCAGGCCAGTTGGCGGGTACTTGGGGATCGTCCGTGGTGTCGGGCAGTTCGATTTTCAGAGTGTCGAAAGTCGCACCGGGCAGGGGCGGTAGTTCGAGCGGATCGGGAAGCAAAGCGTGGCGGAGTTGGACGGTCAATCCCGTTCCGTCGAGATTGCTCCCGGAAAGCGTGAGGGTGTCGCCCAATTCCGCGGCGGGTTTGCTGTTCGGGGCGGAGATGCCCAACAGGGTGGGGGATAACCCTGGCTGGGTGAACACGCCCTGATCCTGGTCGCCGCGGCGCAGGACGGGGAGCGGGGATTTGGCCGGGCGGGAGTTTTCGATCAGCACCACGGACACCTCGTACGCGGCGGAGAGTCGAAATTCGCTTTGAAAACCGCTCCAAAGTTTGGAGATTTCGTCGAGTGTGAGCGTCTGGGGGGTGATCCGCACGCGTTCGACCTGATCGAAGGGGTGGAGAAGTTGATCGTTGGCGGGCAGAATGCTGTTGATGGTGGCGGCGTCGAGCAGGGGGAAGTCGTGAAAGGTGCTCATCGCACGCGCGAGCAGGCGATGGGTGCCGAGGATGCGGGTGGCGTCGGTGGTGGTATCCACGCTGTCTTCATCTTCGCCGTAAAACGCGGTGATGAGGTAGTGTAGGGTGAGCGCGAGAGGCGGAAAAGCGGTCTCACCGGGACGGACTTTCCAGGGAATATCCTGGTTGCGCCACGCGGCGTTGACGGCAGTGTGGTACAGGAACAGGTTGACCTGGTTGCCGGTGACGCCTTCCCGTGCCCGGTCGAGCGGGCGGGTGGTGAGCGTGGTTCCGGCGACATCGGCGTTGAGGTGGCTGTCCAGCAGGTTGCGGAGGGTGGTGGTGATGGCGGCGAGGGCTAAAAAATCGCTCATGGTTCCCCTCCTGTGTTTTTGCGGAGGAGGTATTCATCGAGAGTCATGACAGACGGAGTTTTGGCGGGCCGCGAGGGGGTGGGGGCGGACGCAGGCGTGGCGCGGACTTCCACACGGCCAATGGTGACGTGAATGGTCGGGGCGGGGGCCGAAGCCTTGGGGGCGGGGAGGATGTCCGGCAGAACCGGGCGAAGGACGGGGGTGATCACGGTGGGTTCGGGGAGTTTGAATGCCGGGGCTTTGGGTGCGAGCGGAGTGGGACGAGGTTGTGTCGGGGTGAGGTGTTCGGCAATCGGGGTAATGGCAGGGGGCGGGGGTTCTTTCCGCGGGGTCTCTGTGGGGGGAGGGGTGATGGGTGGGGCGGGGTTGATCGGGGCCGGGAGGATCGGACGTTCGATGATCCGCTCGCGGAGGGTGTGGGTGTGTAGGAGGGTTTCTACCCGTTCGGGGGCATCCAACCGCCCGCGATGTGGGGCGGGGATGGGTGTGGCGGGCGGGGATGGAGGGAGAGTCTGCGCCGGTGTGGGCGGGTTTGATTGTGGAAATGAACGCGGTTCTGGCGGGGTGGTGAACTCCGCGCGAGGGAGACTTGGCCGGGGGATGGGCCTCGCGGGCGGGGGGGCGGTTCGATCTTCTCCGCTCGACCACGCGGGGGTGGGTTCAACGGGCGCGGGGATAGGGTCAAAGCCTTGTTCGTACCGGGAAACGGGGCGCGGTTGCAGACTGGTTTCCGGGTGGAGACTGCGCGTTACCAGATGGTTCAGAAAATCGGTCACTGGGTCACCATTTGCAGGTACATGGCCCGTCGCCAAGGGCTGAGGGCGAGAATTTCGGATTCTGACCAGCCGTAGGCTGAGGCGAGGAGGTGAATTTCTCGGAGGAGGCGTTGTGCCCAGGCGTGAATCTCGGCCCAAAGGAAGGGGAGGATGTCGAAGGTCGCTTGCCAGGTATTTCCACAGGCGGGGCATGTGAGGGCAAGTTGGACATCGGCTTGGGGGTCGGATTCGGCCATTTGGGTGGTGAGGGCTTGCACGATCTTTTCGGGGAGGCGTTCGAGGGGGTACGGTTTGCCTTTGTGGGTGGCGGTGATCAGACAGCGGGCGAACAATTGCTGGCGGGGGTCTTCGTCCGGGGCGGGGTGGGAGATGGCCGCGAGGTCGAGGCTGTTGGGGAGACGATAGGTGAGCGTGTAGCCATCCAGTGTGAGGGTGTGAATTCCGTCCGGGGGCGGTTCCCCGTGGGAGACGGGGAGTTCGGGGGTGCGGATGTCGTCCACGTCAAAGGTCAGTTCCAGGCGTTCGCCGCACGTGGGGCAGGTGGCGAGGCTGTTCAGCCGGGGGCCAAACACCGCCGCGCGCAGGTTGAGCAGGCGGGCGTCCCGCTGGCCGATGGGGAGGGTGGCCAGGGTTTCCGGGGAAGTTTCGGGGTAGACTGCCGCGAGGAGTGCAAGGGCGCGGTGCAGGAGGGGTTGGTCTAACCCGGATTCCCAGAGTGCGAGGAGGTGAGAGGCGGTGAGGGGACGCATGGAGGGACGGCACTGACGTGCCGAACTACGAACGGAGTAGAGTTGGTAGTGCCACACAAAAGTGCGGAGGCGGCATTGGCGTGCCGAACTACGAACGGAGTAGAGTTGGTAGTGCCACACGAAAGTGCGGAGGCGGCACTGGCGTGCCGAACTACCAACGAGGTGCGGGACGGCACTGGCGTGCCGAACTACGAACGGAGTAGAGTTGGTAGTGCCGCACGAAAGTGCGGAGGCGGCACTGGCGTGCCGAACTACCAACGAGGTGCGGGACGGCACTGGCGTGCCTGACTACGAACGGAGTAGAGTTGGTAGTCAGGCACAAAAGTGCGGCGTTAGCCCTGCGGCTCGGTGAAGGTGGGTTCGGAGGGTTCGGACACTTCGAGGTCACGCTCCCAGCCTTCGTTTTCCAGTTTGAGGGTCTGGATGGCGACGGCATTAGCGCTGGCGTCGAGTTCAGGCATGGCCTGATATTCGGACACCCAACAGCGATAGACTTTGTACGCGATGGCGAGTTGGCCGGCCTCGTTGTACATTTCGATGATCAGGTCTTTGCGAAAATCTTTGAGGGAGACTTCCGCACCCAGTCCGGCGCCGAAGTTCCAGACTTTGTTCGCCCATTTTTCAAATTCCAGGTCGTGCGTGACGCCGCGCTCAAGGGTGATCGCCTCGTATTTACTGCGGCCTGGAGATTTGCGGACCGTGCTGGGATCGCCGCCTTCGCGGTGTTCAACGACTTCCGTGGTACGTTTGAGTGCGCCGACTTTGCTGATGCCCGCGACGTACCGACCATCCCACTTGACGCGGAATTTGAAGTTTTTGTAAGGGTCAAACCGTTCGGGGTTGACAGTGAACTTTGCCATGGTGTGCTCCTTAAACTTCGATTTGTCCGGCCATTTGTTGGAGTTTGATGATCACAAATTCAGCCGGTTTGAGGGGGGCAAAACCAACGACGATGTTGACGATGCCCTGGTTGATGTCATTTTGGGTGGTGGTTTCTTTGTCGCATTTGACAAAGTAGGCGTCGCGGGGGGTGGCTCCCTGGAATGCGCCTTGCCGGAACAGGTTGTGCATGAACGCCCCAACGTTGAGACGGACCTGCGCCCAAAGGGGTTCGTCGTTCGGTTCAAACACGACCCATTTGAGGGCACGGAAAAGCGTCTCTTCGATGAAGAGCGCGAGACGCCGCACGGGGATGTATTTCCATTCCGAGCCGAGTTCGTTGTTCCCGCGGAGGGTGCGTGCCCCCCACAGGATCGTGCCGTACACGGGGAAGGTGCGGATACAGTTCACCGCGAGGGGGTTCAACACCCCGTTTTCCCCGTCCGTGAGCGGGATGCTGACCCCGGTCACGCCGCGTAGACTGGCCTCGGTACCCGCGGGGGCTTTCCACACGCCTCGGTTGGTGTCGGTCCGGGCATAGAGTCCGGCAACGAACCCGGACGGGGGATACGCTTCCGGGCGATTTTCTTTGAGCGGGTTGGGGGCGTTGATCCAGGGGAAATAAAAGGCGGCGTTGATGCCGTCATCCCCGGTCAGCGCGCCGTCGGGGCCATCGTCGAGATCGGAGAAGTCGTCGTCTTGATCGCAGTCGGCGATGAGGAAGGCGCGGCGTTCACGGCAAAAGCCTTCGAGGGCGGAGAGGACCGCCGCAGTCGATTCGCCGGGGATGCAGAAGAGGTTGAAGAGGTCGATCCGGTCGAGGTGGTAGAGGGGGCTGTTGGCGTCGGACAGGTCGAGGAGGGTTTCAAACGCCGGGTCGTTGGGGTTGAGCACCGTTCCGTCATCGCCACCCGTGAGGGGTTCGGGGGTAGTGGTGTCGGCGGGTGGGGTGGTTGCGCCGCCGACCACGGCGGCGTTGACGAGAAGGGATTCGTTGTTGATCACGGTTTCGACAAAGCGGGCGTTGTTGATGTCCATTGAGAGGTTTTCAAACCCTTCCACTTTGACGCCTGCGCTGTTCACAACGGTGAGTTGAAATTTGGCGGGGTCGAAGGTGCTGGCTTTGATGCCGATGCTGTAGGCGTTGGCCCATGCGCCCGGATTTTTGGCGGTGACTGCGAGGGCACTGCTGAGGGTGACGGTGCCTGCGGTGGCGTCATCGCCCGCGAGGCGGATGATGTAGGCTTGTGTGCCACCATTGGCGAAGAAGTGGTAGACGGAGTAGCCGAGTACACTGCGGGCATCCAGGCCGCCGAAATACCGGTCAAAATCGGCCCAACTGAGGACGCGTTGGGCGCGGTCGGTGGGGCCTTTTGCGCTCCAGCCGACGAACGCCGCGATGGATGTCGCGACGCCGGTGATGGTGCGTACACCGCTAGGGATTTCTTCGATGTAGACACCGGGGTAGGTGGGGTTTACGGGCATGGGGGAGCCTCCTGGGAAAGTGAGAATTCAGGTGGTGGGGTGGGAATTATCGGAGTGAAGGGGGGTGCTCTCGATAAAGGATTGAATAAATTTTTCTATTCCGTAAATGTTGTGGATGCTTTTTCGTTTGCCGCTGGGGACGTGTGTGATGGTTCCCTGCCAGGGATGTTGAAGAGGTTCTTCTTCTTCATTCTCAAGCCATATTTTTATAATGAATGAAAGAATATGATTATCCAGGGAAAGGGTTCCTTTTTGTTGGGATTGGAAGCTAAAATCGATTTTCTTATAGTTGTATATGTGAATACGTCTTGCTGGCGTCTTGCTGGCGTCTTTTGGGATTAAGAAAGACTCTATAATCACTCATCCGTAATTACTCACGTTCAAAGAGGGAAAACTCGAAAAAAAAGAAACAACTCCCCAACCTTCCTCAACGACTGAAGGCGTCATTACGAATGCGAGATTCCAGGTTGACCGCACAACGGGATCAAAAAAAGAACAGGATCATCATCCTGTTCTTTTTTGAGGTGGCGCTCCGTATCGTTGCGGAATGGTCTTCGCGAAGGGGCGGTCAGTTTTTTAAGGTTTGTTCGAGCGTGCGGATTTCATCACTGACTCTTTCGTGGAAGTCGCTTACCATTTTTTCGAGGTGGTGAAGGCGGCTGAGGATATCTGGGGTGGAAACAGAAGGGGCAGAGGGGGGGGGATCAAGTTGACGGATGTGATCCTGGCAAATGTGCTCGTATAACTCAACCGTTTTTTGCGATGGTTTGACGCCGAGTTCTTCCTGTAAGAGGGTGACACACCGTTCATATTGACGTAGGGCTGTGGTCCGTTCTCCCGCGAGATAATAGATGCGAACCATTCGACGGTGTGTGCGTTCGCGGGCGACATCGTAACGGAGGATCCTTTCGCCGTAGGCCAGGGCCTCTTCGTAGGCGTGGTGCGCCTCGCAGTAGCCCATGAGTTTGTCCAGTAGGGTCAAATAGATGTTTTGTAGGCGTTCTCGCTCAAACAAGCACCAATCTTCGTACCACCCTTCCAGCATCTCACCGTGATAATTTTCGGTGGCACATTTCACTTTTTGATAGACCTCTTGAGGTAAATCCTTGCCATGTTGGCCCCTTGCGTTGAGATCGGCTTCTTCCAGTTGTGCAACGTCCAGCCAGATGTCTGCCTCGGGGTTGATCTGAATCCATTCGGTGTCTGCAAGTATGAGAGGGGGAATGTGAGGGTCGGTAATGGCGGCGAAGGCGGATTGGACTTGCCACAAAGCCTGGCGCAGGTATTTTTTGGCACGCGAATCCGGGCTTTCGCCCCAAATGGTCTCTGCCAGGGTTTCACGTGCGTGTGAGCGGTTGCGGTGGATGAGCAAGTAACAGAGTAATTCCTGAGCCTTTCGACTTTCGATTTCAAAGGGTTCCCCTCCTTCTAGCTCGAGACGAAACCTTCCAAATAATCGAATCATGATTCTCATATTAAGCAAAATTCCTTTGGGCGATTGGCGACACCCGATTTTCACTACTCAGGGGTGAAATTCCATAAGGCGCTTCCGTTTTGGCAAGATTTTTGAAACAACTTGGACGCGCTTTTGGGGTTGATGCAGACGAGGTGTCAGGGTTTCGGGCTTAGCCCCGCCCCGGCTGAGTCTTCACATATTTCGGCTTATTTTTCGCAATTTTGAGGCTGTATGGAAACAAGCTTTTTGGGCACAAAGTGATTTTTGGCACGCACCCCCTCTTATGAATGTTCTGAAATGGCTCGGTCGCGTAACTACTCAGCCAGGGTCGAGATTAGCCCGAAAATACGGCGAAAGGGGGGTGTCCATCTTCCTCTCACACTTTTTCGGGGAGTTTCCTCTGTAGGCCTGAGCAGTCACCCGTCGGTTGTTAAGTAAGTTTTTGTAAGTGGGCATCTTTTGGGATGCCTCTTTAACCTGACTGAGTCATTTGGATATTCTATTGTATATCGCAAATCGATGATTCTCCATAGAAAAATCATGAGAGTGCTATCATCATTTGTAACCACTGCATTTTCGTTTTCATCATTTCGTTTCGTAGACACGTTAGGCAAACACACCCAAGCACCCCGGTACAAGGTCTGCGTAACATCAATTTTATAAACGTTTGAAAAGTCCAAAATTTCTTTCAAAAAATCGGACCCTCGCAGGTAAAACGCGGGCGTGGCAGTTATTACTCTAGGAATCAAAAGAGCCTGCAATCTTGCAGGCTCTTTTAATAGGAATAATGAGGGGTGTTAAGATTTTACGGAACCCAGGCACGCCACACGTCTTCGTGCGCGTCCACCCAGGCTTGGGCGGCTTCTTCGACCGTTTTGCCCTCGGCTAACATGGCGAGCATTTCGATTTGGGCGTCACTGGTGTAGTTCATGTTTTTCAAAAACTGGAATACCGCCGCGTCTTTGGCTTCCAATTTTGCGCTCAGAATTTTCATCAGGTCGTCTTTCGGGTAGGCACAGGCGATTTTGGTGGGGTCGGCGTAACATTCGTCGGTGTACGCGGGCAGTTCCACTTTGGTGAGATCGAGTTGGTTGAAAATGGCGTGGGGGGAGTAGAAGTAGAACAGGACCGGCTCATTGCGATTGTAGGAGGCGGTCACTTCGGCGAGCAGGGCATCTTCCGAACCGGTTACGATCACCTGGAAGGGCAGACCCAGGTTGGCAATGATGGCTTCGTCATACTGCACCCAGGCCGGATCGCCCGCTAAAAAGCGGCCTTTGTCGCCGGTTTCCGCGGTGGCAAAGGCACCGGCGGCATCCATGTACCCTTCCCAGGTGGCGAGGGCGGGATTGGCTTCCACGGCAAAGGTCGGGACGTACCAACCAATTTCACCGACCGGGCCTAACGTGCCACCATTGACGACGGTTTTCAGGTTGTCAATATATTCGGCAATGCGTTCGCCGTGGCCGGAGGGCCACACTTCCAAACAGGCATCCACATCCCCGGCGGCGAGGGCGTCCCATTGGGTGTTTTCATCCAACGCGATGATTTCAACAGGGTTGCCAAGTTCTTTTTCGATGATGATGGCGGCGACGGCGACGTTCAGTTCTGAGGCAGGCCAGGTATTTTCCACAAGGCTGATGGTGGGTTTTTCCCCACCGCCACAAGCCGCGAGGAAGGCGCCAAGGGCCAAAACGAGAACAAAGAGGAAAGTGATTTTTCGATTGGACATAGATTCTCCTTAACTAAATGGGTGTAAGAGATAAAACCCCGGCCACGCGGGAAGGTGGCACAGGGGAACAACCAAGTCAATGCGAAGCCGGGGCCAAATGCGTTTCCGTGGCGACTTTTCGCGCCATCGCCTGCGTGATCCGGTCAATGACGATGGCACACAAGACAATCGCCAGCCCGGCCACCGTACTGCGCCCCAAATCGTCGTTGGCAAACCCCTGATAGACCTCCTGCCCCAGTCCGGTGGCCCCGACCAGCCCGGCAATGATCACCATCGCCAGGACCATCATGATCGTCTGATTGATGCCCAACATGATCGAGGGGAAGGCCAGGGGAATTTCCACTTTGAACAACATTTGCATGGGCGTGGAACCGAACGCGGTCGCCGATTCCCGCAGGGTGACATCCACCTCGCGAATCCCCGCGTTCGTCAGGCGGATGACCGGGACCACGGCGTACAGTAGGGACGAGATCAGCCCGGCAATGCTCCCCGTGCCAAAGAGCATAATGACCGGGACGAGGTAGACAAAGATCGGGATGGTTTGTAAAAAGTCCAGAATCGGGCGCAAGAGTTGATCGACCCGATCATTGTGCGAGGCCCAAATGCCGAGCGGAATGCCGACCAGCACACACAACACCACTGCCACCAACGCCTGCCCCAACGTGTCCATCGCAAACTCCCACATGCCAAACAAACCGATGGTAAACGTCATCACCAACGCGGTCAGTGCCAGTCGCCACCCCGCGGTGACAAAGGCGGAGTACGCCGCAAAAAACAGGATCAACGCCCAGGGCAATTGTTCGACCAGGAACCGTTTCAGGGGTTGGAAAACGCTCAAAATCAGGAAATCCCGAAAGGGGCCGGTGCCAATGCCGGAGCCGCCGATGTCGTACAGGTTGACCTGCATCCATTTGACGAGGGCATCCACCGGTTTGCTAATATTCAGCCGCAGGGCCTCCGGGAATTCATCCACCCCGATCAATTTCAGAATCAGCGCCAGGATCACCAACACGAGCAGGGTCGCGGCGTCCGACGCATGGGCGGTAAACCATCTTTTCTGTTTGGTGAGAATTTTGCCCATAAAAACGGCCATTTGTTCAGCGGTTTGCCCTGCATGGGTGTAGAGGAAATCCAGGCTGTTTTCGATCCGTTCCACGGCGGGGTGGCCGCGACGGCTTTCCTGAAAGAGCCGGTAGCCTTTGTATTTCGGGTTTTGGTGGTATTCGATGCGGGAGAGGGCGGCGCTCAGCCGGTCGAGTAGGATCGCCATGAAGACAATCGCCAACCCGGCTTCCAGCGCGTTGCCCACGCGCAACTGCCGGAGCGATTTCAGCACTACATCGCCCAGCCCGCCCCCGCCGATCAGTGCGGCGATGACGACGATGCCAAGAGCCATCATGATCGTCTGGTTGACGCCGACCATGATCGCGGGCATCGCGAGGGGCAGTTTGACTTTGCGGAGAATTTGCCGGTCGGTGGAGCCAAACGCTGTCGCCGCCTCGATCACGTCGGGCGAGACCCCGCGCAGACCCAGGTTGGTCAGGTGAATGGCCGGGGGCAGCGCGTAGATCACGGTGGCGATCAGGCTGGGGACCCGCGCCACCCCGAAAAAGAGCAGGACCGGGATCAGGTACACGAACGCGGGCATCGTCTGCATCGTGTCCAGGATCGGGCGCAGGATTTTTTCCACCCGATCATTTTGCGCCGCCCAAATGCCGACTGGAATTCCCACCGAGAGCGTCGCCAGCACGGACATCACCATCAGCGAGAAGGTTTGCATACTCTCATCCCACAAGCCAAACAAGCCCATTGGGAGCAGACAGAATACGGTCAACAGCGCCAGCCGCAACCCGCCGAGCCGTTCCCCCAGGAAAAAGAACGCCAGGATCGTGACCGGCCAGGGCACCCAAAGCAGAAAATCTTCCACCCCGCGCAGACAGAAATCAATGAACGCGCTGAGGGGTTCAAAAAAATAGGCGAACATCCAATGGGTGTTCCGGTTGACGACGATCCACCGTTTGAAGGTGTTCATTGCCGCTTGCAGGCCCAGATTCCATTCTTCGGGGAAGGTGTCGAGTTGGAGGATGACTTGACTCAGCCAGAGCAGGAGCAAAATGCCGCCCAAGAGCGCCAGCACTTCGGGCCAGAAAGCGAACCGGGTTTTCGTTTTCGGGAGGCGGGCGGGGAGCGTCGTCATTGGACCTCCGCCATCGCGGCCAGAACCATTTGCCGGTCGAGGGTGCCGATCCGGGTTCCGGTGCCGTCCACAACTTGCAGGGGCTGATCGGTGCGGAGGACGAGGGGAATCAGTTGTTCGAGCGTCCAGTCGTGTGGGACGGTTTCCCCGTCGATGGTGGGGATGGGCGGGGACATGATCGTTTCGGCGGTCAGCACTTTGGCGCGGGGGACATCTTGCGTGAACTCGCGCACGTAGTCGTTGACCGGGTGGGCGACGATTTCCTGCGGGGTGCCGATTTGGACAATGGCACCGTCTTTCATAATGGCGATGCGATCCCCCAGTTTGATCGCTTCCAAAAAGTCGTGGGTGATGAAAATGATGGTTTTGTGGAGGGTTTTTTGCAGATTGAGCAGTTCGTTCTGCATGTCGCGGCGGATGAGGGGGTCGAGGGCGCTGAAGGGTTCGTCACAGAGCATAATCTCCGGGTCCACAGCCAACGCCCGCGCCAGCCCCACGCGCTGTTGCATCCCCCCGCTCAATTCGTGCGGGTAGTGGTTTTCCCAGCCTTTTAGCCCCACCAATTCCAGGATTTGGCGGGATTTTGTCCGGCGTGTTTCTCGCTCCACCCCCTGCACCTCCAGCCCGTACCCGATGTTGTCCACAATCCGGCGATGGGGGAACAGCCCAAAGCGTTGAAACACCATTGTGACCGTGTGACGACGCAGTTCGCGCAGGTCGTCCTCGTTCATCGCGGTCACGTCTTTGCCGTTGACCATCACCTTTCCGGCGGTGGGGTCAATAAGCCGCGAGAGACAACGCACCAGCGTCGATTTGCCGCTCCCGGACAGGCCCATGACGACGAAAATTTCGCCCTCGGCGACTTCAAAAGACACGTCCCGTACGGCGACGACATGCCCGGTCTCACGCAGAATTTCCGCGCGAGAGTTATCTTGTTTCATTTTTTCAAAGATATATTGGGGATTTGGCCCGAAAATTTTCCAGATGTGTTGAAGTTCGACTTTGGGCATGAGGATGGGAAGGGGGATTGGTTTGGAGATGGAAGGCAATAGAAGGAATTGGCGGGAACGGGGGGGAATTCCTACAAGTTCTTATGAACTCCTAGCGATAAATTGCCAGATGAATAAAGTTTCGTTTAGAATTGGGGACAAGACAACTATACTTTTAGATGAAACGGTTGTCAACTTTGAAACACAACAAGTCTTCAGAGGTTACTGATTTACGAACGGCGTTCCGAAAAGACGTTTGCCCAAGCGTCAAAAACGCAAAAGGAACGCCGTTCGAGCCTTGTACGGGAAGAGAGACGATGACACACTACGACTACATCATTGCCGGGGGCGGGTCCGCGGGCTGTGTGCTGGCGAACCGTTTGAGTGCTGATCCGAGCACGCGCGTGTTGGTGCTGGAAGCCGGACGCCCGGATTCGCTTTGGGACATCTTCATCCACATGCCCGCCGCGCTGACCTATCCCATCGGCAGTCCGTTTTATGATTGGATGTACGAATCCGAGCCGGAGCCGTACATGCACAACCGCCGCATCTCGCATGGGCGCGGCAAGGTGTTGGGCGGGTCCAGCAGTATCAACGGGATGATCTTTCAGCGCGGGAATCCGATGGACTACGAACGTTGGGGGGCGGATGCGGGGATGGAGCGGTGGAACTACGCCCATTGTTTACCCTACTTCAAACGGATGGAAACCTGCCTGGCCGGGGCAGACGCCTTCCGCGGGGGGAATGGCCCCCTGATCCTCGAACGCGGCCCTGCCACCAACCCGTTGTTCCGCGCGTTTTTCGAAGCCGTTCAGCAAGCGGGATACCCCCTCACGGACGATGTGAACGGCTACCAGCAAGAAGGCTTTGCCAAATTTGATCGGAACATCCATCGCGGACGGCGTCTGAGTGCCGCGCGGGCGTACCTGCACCCGATCCTCTCCCGCCCCAACCTGACGGTGAAAACGCGGGCATTTGTCCACCGCATTTTGTTTGACGGAACCCGCGCGGTGGGCGTGGAAGCGAAGGTGGGGGGCAAACTAGAAAAAATCTACGGCGGGGAAGTGATCGTTTCCGGGGGGGCGATCAATTCCCCGCAACTGCTTCAACTTTCGGGCGTGGGCAACGCGCGGGAACTGCAAACCGTGGGGGTCCCGGTCGTTCATGATCTTCCCGGGGTGGGCGAAAATTTGCAGGATCATCTCGAAGTGTACGTGCAGTATGCCTGTACCCAACCCGTTTCGATGTCCCCCGCCCTCAAGTGGTACAACAAACCCTGGATCGGGTTCCAGTGGTTGTTTTTCCGGCGCGGCCCGGCGGCGACAAATCATTTTGAAGCGGGCGGGTTTGTGCGCAGTAACGAGGATGTGGCGTACCCCAACCTGATGTTTCACTTTTTGCCCGTTGCGATCCGGTACGATGGCAGTTTGCCCAGCGGCGGGCACGGCTATCAGGTTCACGTTGGGCCGATGTATTCCGACGCCCGCGGTTCGGTGAAGCTCAAATCTGCCGACCCGACCGTTAAGCCCGCCCTGCGCTTCAATTACTTGTCCACCGCACAAGACCGCCGCGAGTGGGTGGAAGCGATCCGGTGTGCGCGGCATATTCTCACCCAACCCGCGTTTGCCGAGTTCAACGGCGGGGAAATCTCCCCCGGCCCGGATGTGCAAAGTGATTGGGATATTCTCAAATGGGTGGGGTACGATGGGGAAACGGCCTATCATCCCTCCTGCACCTGCAAAATGGGGACGGATGAAATGGCGGTCATCCATCCCGACACGATGCGTGTGCATGGCCTGGATGGTTTGCGCGTGGTGGATGCCTCTGCGATGCCCTACGTGACAAACGGGAATATTTATGCCCCGGTGATGATGCTGGCAGAAAAAGCGGCGGATTTGATCGCGGGGAACACGCCGCTCGCGGCGGAATTTACGCCGTTTTACCGGCATGTGAAGAAATGAAAAAAAGCTCTACCGTTTTTGGTGTGAAGTGTTCGGAATTTTGAAGGTGGTGGGGGCCGTACAGCCCCCACCACCTTCAAAATTCCGGTTTCTTTCACAGGATTCAGGGTAGAACCTAAAAAAACTGTGCCATCTAGGTACAAATCTGAAGATCGAGGTATATCTTATGTTATTAGCTGGCGATATTGGCGGAACCAAAACCCTCCTGGCGCTGTACTCGCAAGACGAAGGACCGCGTCACCCCATTGCCCAATTTACCTACC
Source organism: Anaerolineales bacterium (assembly GCA_013359445.1). Lineage (GTDB taxonomy): Bacteria > Chloroflexota > Anaerolineae > Anaerolineales > JABWBV01 > JABWBV01. Next base: position 25,040 of record JABWBV010000015.1, read on the forward strand.
CCAGCACCAAATATGACAGTCTGGAAGCGATTGTGCTGGAGTTCATGTCCCAAACCCGCGCCAAAATTGAGCGCGCCACCTTTGCCGTCGCCGGGCCGGTGGTGAACGGCCACGCGCAGATCACCAACCTGCCCTGGGTGATGTCCGAAGTCCAAATGTGCGAAACACTGGGCCTTTCGAGCGTCAAACTGATCAATGATCTGGTCGCGGTGGGTTACGGCATCCCCGAACTGCAAATCGAAGAAATGTACACCCTGCAAGAAGGCAAAGCTGTGCGCGGCGGCGCGATTGGCGTTGTGGCCCCCGGAACCGGACTCGGTGAAACTTTTCTGATCTGGGATGGTAAACGCTACCGCGCCCACCCCTCCGAGGGCGGACACACCGACTTTGGCCCCACCACCCCTCTGCAATTTGGCCTGCTCCGTTACCTGCAAGAACGCTACGGCCATGTCAGCTACGAACGGATTTGCGCGGGGATCGGCATCCCGAACATTTACAACTACCTCAAAGAGGTGGGCTATGCCGATGAACTCCCTGCCATCACCGCCCAACTTGCCAACGCCACCGACTGGACGCCGATCATCATCCAGGCCGCCCTCTCCCAAACCGAACCCAGCGAACTTTGCCGCGCCACGATGGATATTTTCGTCTCCGTCCTGGGGGCAGAAGCCAGCAACATGGCCCTCAAAATCATGGCGACGGGGGGCCTGTACCTGGGCGGAGGCATTCCCCCGCGCATCCTCCCGCTCCTGTCGGGGGGTGCGTTCCTCAAATCCTTCCGGGACAAAGGCCGTTTTGCCGATATCCTTTCCCAGACCCCCGTCCACGTCATTCTCAACGCCACAACCGGCCTCCTCGGCGCGGCCTCCCATGTGTTGGGCGAGTTTGAGGAGTAAAACTGGGAGAGTTGGTTGGTTGATTTGTTGACTTGCAGATTTGCAGACTTGCCGACCTGCCTACTCGCCACTTGTCCCCTTGAACAAAGGGCAATTGACCCTTGCCGCCTTTCTTGATTCTGATACCCTCTTCCCGGTATTTTTTCAACGGCTTGTCATCCATACAACTGTTGTGTACACTACCTGAAAACCATTCACGGATCACCTGATCAACCGATCATCTGATCATCCAATCACCATAAATCTCAAGGAGTAATCCCATGACTGATCGCGTAAAAGAAATTCTGAGCTGGTACAAAAGCGAAAACCCCGGCGTTTTGAATAATTTGGCCCGGCTTCTCAATCAAGGCCGTCTGGCGGGAACCGGAAAAATGATCATCCTGCCCGTGGACCAGGGCTTCGAGCACGGGCCGGCGCGCAGCTTTGCCATGAACCCGCCCGCCTACGATCCTCGCTACCACTTCGAGTTGGCGATCGAGGCCGGCTGCAACGCCTACGCGGCGCCGCTGGGCTTCCTCGAGGCGGGCGCGCGCGACTTCGCCGGCGAGCTGCCGCTGATCCTCAAGCTGAACAACCACGACGTGCTCCTGGACGAGAAGGACCCCGCCCAGGCCATCACGTCGAGCGTGCGCGACGCCGTTCGCCTGGGCTGCGCGGCCGTGGGCTTCACGATCTACCCGGGCTCGCAGCACCGCCTGGAGATGTACGGGCAGTTCCGGGCCCTGGCCGAGGAGGCCAAGGCGCACGGCCTGGCCGTCGTCTGCTGGTCCTACCCGCGCGGCTCCGGGCTCAGCAAGGAGGGCGAGACGGCGCTCGACGTGACGGCGTACGCCGCGCACATCGCCTGCCAGCTCGGCGCGCACCTCGTCAAGGTCAAGCTCCCCTCGGCCCACCTCGAGCAGGCGGCGGCGAAGAAGGTGTACGAGAAGGAGGCCGTGCCGGCGGCCACGCTGGCCGAGCGCGTGCGCCACATCGTGCAGGCGTCCTTCGGCGGTCGCCGGGTGGTGATCTTCTCGGGCGGCGCCGCCGACACCGACGAGGCTGTCTTCGAGCAGGTCCGGGCCATCCGCGACGGCGGCGGCTTCGGCTCGATCATCGGCCGCAACTCGTTCCAGCGGAAGAAGCCCGCGGCGCTCAAGTTCCTGGAGACCGTCATGGGCATCTACGCGGGCACCATCAAGTAGACGTGCTGCTGGCGGGCGACGTCGGCGGCACCAAGACGGCGCTCGCCCTGCTCGGCGGCGGCGAGGGTCGCGTGCTGCGGGAGGCGACGCTCGCCAGTCGCGACTTCCC
>JABWBV010000457.1 GCA_013359445.1 Anaerolineales bacterium
GTTTCCGCGATAAAGTCGGTCAGCGCGAGGCCGAGGGGGATGTGCATGGGGATGGCGAGCGCATTTTGGACGATCAACAGGTGGATTTGGAAATCTTCGACGAAACGGCGAATCGCTTCTTTGAGCGCGGCGGCCTGGGTGATGATTTGCGCCGCGAGGTCGGGGGGGGGCGGGCAGAGGCCGAACATGGCGTCGTGAATGGCAACGGCATCCGGGTGGGTGAAGTGCATGGCGGGGACGAGGCGGGAGGCGGTCACGCGCGGGGTGGTGCCAGGGACGGGATCGGTGTCCGTGGCGGTCGGGGAAGAAACGCGCGGGGCGAGATTCCCGTTCGGGGGGACGTCCAATTCTCCGGCGCAGTAAAAGGATCGGTGTCCCAAACGGTCAAAAATGATCGTGAGTTTGGCCGTTTCGAGGGAGACGCCGTCGGTTCCGGCGAGGCGGGTGGAGAGAAAGCCGAGGTTTTTGGGGGACATTTAGGGATACAACACCCGCCCACTGTCCCGGTCTACCCAGCGGATTTTGTCGGCGGGGAAACGGAGCCAGACCTGGTCTTCGGGGGCGACTTGGAAGGTGGGGTGGGTGGCGACTTTGACGATGTCGGTGCCGATTTCGATGGTGAGGAGGTTTTGCGCGCCGAGGGGTTCGACGACGAGGACTTGCACGGGGAGGGCGTCTTCGGCGGGGTGGTTGAGGGTTTCCATGTTTTCGGCGCGGATGCCGAGGAAGATGGGTTTGCCGTCGTAGGGTTGGAGGAACGGCTGGAGCGGCGCGGCGGGTGTGAGGTAAAAACCGCCGATGCTGACGCGGGTTTGGCCGTTTTCGCGCTGGACTTGCCCCTGCATGAAGTTCATGGGCGGGTTGCCGATAAAGCCGCCGACGAATTCGTTCGCGGGTTGGTCATAGACGATGGAAGGGTGGTCGCACTGGTGGATGACGCCGTCTTTCATCACGGCGATGCGGTCGCCCATGCTGAGGGCCTCGATCTGGTCGTGGGTGACGTAGATGGTCGTGGCTTTGATCTCGCGGAGCAGGCGTTTAAGTTCGGCGCGCATTTCGAGGCGGAGGAGGGCGTCGAGGTTGCTGAGGGGTTCGTCCATGAGCAGGACTTGCGACCCCATCGCAATGGCGCGGGCGACGGCGACGCGCTGACGCTGGCCCCCGCTCATTTTAGAGGGGAACCGGTCGAGCATGGCTTCGATGTGCAGGAGTTCGGCGGCTTGTTTAACGCGGCGTTCGGTTTCGGTTTTGTCCACTTTGTTCATTTTCAACCCAAAGGCGATGTTGTCGTACACGTTCATGTGGGGGAAGATGGCGTAACTCTGAAAGACCATCGAGATTTTGCGTTCGCGGGGCGGCAGGTAGGTGACATCTTTCCCGCCGAGGGTGATGCGTCCCTGGTCGGCCATGCCCAACCCGGCGATGGCGCGGAGCAGGGTCGTTTTCCCACACCCGCTGGGGCCAAGCAGGACGACGAATTCCTGATCTTCAATCGTCAGGCTGACATCGTTCACGGCAACAAAATTGCCAAAGCGTTTGGTTACATTTTCGATTTTTATTTCGGCCATAAATTCACCTGATTTGTACGCAGATTTCGCAGATTTTTTCTGGACGGTTTTCGATTACCGCATCCTTCGACTTCGCTGGTCAAGAATTTATCCGGGAGGCGGGCATTAACCATTTAGAAAGTGCCTAAAAACTACCCGGCCCAAACCCTAAAGGTTTTCCTTGATGGGTAAAACGCCTGAAAAGCGCCAAGTTCAGCCTGGATTTGTGGGCCAATGGGGCAAAAAACCTTTAGGGTTTGAGTTTTCAGACGCCATGCAGGATGCTGCACCATTCTCCGTTCACTTCGTCACCTGCCCCCACATGTTGAACAGGTAACGGCGGATGAAGAAGATGAAGATCATCGAGGGGACAAGCATGAAAAAGCCGCCCGCGAACTGGTAGGGTTCGGAGGATTGGCTGAGGGCGGTCAACACCTGTGCGGGGAGGGTGCGGTTTTGGATGGTGAGCACACTCGCGGCAAAGACTTCGTTCCAAGACATGACGAAGGTAAAAATCGCCGCCGCCGCGATGCCGGGCAAAACAAGGGGCAAAACCACGTACCGGAACGCTTGAAACGGCGTACAGCCAAACACCTGCGCGGCCTCTTCCAACTCGTAGGGGATACTCGCAAACACACTGCCGATGACCAAAATCGTCGTGGGGAGAGCGAGTGCGGTGTGCATTAGCGCGAGGCTGAATACGCTGTCAAAAATGCCGACGTTGATGAACACCACCGCCAGCGGAATCGCCAGCACGACGATGGGGAACGCCCGCGTCGCGAGGATCGCCAACCGGAATGTGTCCCGCCCGCGAAAGACAAAGCGCGAGATCGCGTACCCCGCGGGGGCGGCGATGAGCGTTGAAAGTACCAACGTGGTCAGCGCGACCAACACGCTATTGATGATGCCGGGGATGATGCCACTCGAATTGAGAAAAAAGCGCAGGGTTTCGGTGGAAAAGGGGATGAACGGCAGGACGCCTTTCGGGTATTCGCGCACCGTCGCGGGAGTGGTCAACGCCATCGAGGCGATGAAAAAGATCGGGATCAAAAACCACAGGGCAATCAAAATTGCGACGAGATAGGTCAGCCCCCGGCTGAGGGCGCGGCGGCGGAGCATTTTCCGGTGGACGGCCCGCACTTCGGGGGACGCGGTGACGGGTTGGGGGATCGTTGTCATGTCGCGGTCTCCTCTTGCGTCGTGACGAGACGCAGATAAATGATCGCACTGACCATAGATAAAATCAGAATAAACGCCGCGTAGGCCGCGGCGACGTTGGAATTGCGTAGTTCGTAATATTGCCGATAGGTTTCGTTCGACAGCACGGTGACGACATCTCCCCCACCGAGTGCGATGACGACGGCGAACACTTGCAGGGCCAAAATCGTGCGGAGGATCAACGCCACTTGCAAACTGGGGCGGAGCAGGGGCAGGATCACGTACCGGATCCGTTGCCACAACGTCGCCCCGAACACTTCCGCGGCCTCCAACACCTCTTGGGAAATCGCCTGCAACCCCGACACGACGATCACCATCACAATCGAAGTCGCCCGCCAGACTTCGGCCAACCAGATCGCCACGATGATCCACTGCCGGGAGTCGGCGGAAAGATAGGTGATCGGGGAGTCGATCAAGCCCAGGGTTTGTAAAATCGTGTTCAGATACCCGTTTTGGGTAAATATCGAAAACCACAGAATCCCCACAGCCAGGTCAGACACGCCCAAAGGAATCGCGAAAATATACAGGAAAAAGGTGTTGCCCTTCAACTGGGCCTGCACGACGAGTGCCATCACAATCGCCAGCACAAACTGGACGGGGATGATCAGCACCATCAAAAGCAGAGTCGTTTTCAGCGCGGGCATAAAAAAGCGGTCACTGACCATCCGTTGAAGGTAGCGCATCGTCAATTCGCCCGTGTCGCCCCGATCAATCCGCCCGGTCACTTCGTCCCCAAACACCTGGATATACCGCGACCGCGCCCAGCCTTCGACGGCATCCCCGGCCGCATTCTCCCCCCGCACCTGATACCAGACCTCCAGCGTCGCCTGTTCGAGGATGGTCACTTCGACGCGTTGCTCCAGCTTGCCCACCCCTTCGCTTTGGGCATTGGGTTCGGCGTTTAAGGTCGTCAACGGATCGGCGGAGGTTCCCAGGATCGGGCGCACGGTGCCCGCGAGGGGGGTGCCGTCTTCGGCAGTTTCGCGCACCCGGATGCGGGTTTCTGGTGCCCAGCCTTCGACCGGATTTCCATCTACATCCACACTACTCAACTTAAACCAGACTTCGGTCAGTAAGTTTTCCTGCCCCAGTTCTTCCGGGGAGACGGTGTTGCCCTGCCGGTTCAGGATTTCAAGTTGTGTGCCCTGTGGCAGGGTGCCAGATAACGAGCTGTCCAGGCTCGCCTCGGTGTAAAGCGCCAGCCGCGCCTCGTCATCCCACACCGCCAGGAACAGCCCGCTTGCCATCGGCCAGGCAAAAAACAGGAGCAAGTACAACAGCGAGGGCAGGATAAGCAGGTAGGGTGCCCAGTTGCGTTTGGGTTTGGGGGGAAGTTTTGGAGGAGGGGGTTTGTTCATCCAACATTCCTATCAAGACACATCATTGCAAAGTTCTTTTTTACGCAAAGGCGCAAAGATGCAAAGGCACAAAGGTGTTTTTAGACTCAGGTGATGAAACTTTTCGTTCGTAGTGGGGGCTTTAGCCCCTGTCGCCTGGCACTGAAGTGCCTACTACGAACAGAATCTTTCATCTCCTGAGTCTAAAGCCCAGGGAAATTTCCGAAGTTTGCGTTGGGTCTGAAAATGCCCAGCAAACTTCGGAAATTTTTTCCCCGAAAACTGTAGTGTAGCCCCTTGTGGGGCCTATTCTACAAACAATTTTCGGACAGACTCTTATTCATTCACCTGACATGGGCCATCGCTGGCGGGATCAGGTGCCCAGCAGGGGGCGCCGGTCTCGTCCATCAGGGCTTGCAGGTTCGCGGCCTCTTCGGCCAGGACGGTTTCGATGTCTTCACCGTTGAGGACGATGCGGTCAAACGCGTTGCGGAAAATCTGATTGATCTCGCCGCCGCGTTCGCCCAACCCCACCGGGAGCAACGCGGGCAGAGCGTCCGCCGCGCTGGATTGCGCGGTCACCGCACCCGCCTCAATCGCCACCCCCGCCGGGAGGCCGGAGAAATCCACCCCGCCCACCACCGGGAAGAAGCCGAGGGCGTTCAACACCTGTTCCTGCACAGCGGGCCGGGTCAGGTATTCGATCAGGTCCATGCCCGCGTCCGGGTTCGCGGCGTCCGCGGGGATGCCGAGGCCGACAACGACGGGCATAAAGCCGCGTCCCGCCGGGCCAGCCGGAGCCGGGAAGGCGACAAATCCTTCGGGATCAGCGTTGAAGGCCTCGATCAGACGGGCGGTATGGTCAAACGCCACCCAAACTTCGCCGGAGAGCAGGGGTTCTTGCATAAATTCATAGCTGATGGACTGCGGGTGAACGTTGGGCCAAAGGGTATCCCGCATCCAGGTCATCATATCTACGGCCGCGTCAGACTTGAAGTTCGTGACCATGCCACCGGTGAAGGAGGGCCAGAGATAGCCTTCCAGGAACCGGTGGAACAACCCCGCGTGGGGCAGGCCGCACTTCGGGCCGCCGGTGCCGTCTATCAGGTTTTGGCACCACACCCCGAGTTGATCCCACGTCAGCGCGTTGAGGTCTGCGCCTTCTGGGAGATATTCCAACGCCTCGGTGTTGGCGGCCATGATGTAGGTCGCTTGCATCCAGGGCACGTAATACAGGAAATCGTCCGAGCCGAGCAACCCGGTTTCGAGAAACGCCGGAGCAAACTCCCGATTGGCGGAAAGGTCATCAGCCAGGTCAATGAGGTTCATCATGGCATCTTCGCGGGCCAACGGGGGATACGTCCCGTGCAGGGCACCGATCACATCCACCGTACCCTCGCCGGACTGTGCGCCCGCCAACACGAGGTCAATCAACGGACCTTCTTCCGAAGCGGTATAGTCGAAACCGCCGCCCGCAAGAATTTCACGGAATTTGGCTTGTTCTTCCACCGGGGAAAATTGCGTGGAGAAGAACACGGCGTCACTCATCATTGGTTCGGGGGCCGCGCCCATTTCATGCACCGGGCACGGGCCATCACTGACAGGATCGGGTGCCCAACAGGGCGCGCCGGTTTCGCTCATCAGTGCGGAGAGGTTATTGCCTTCCTCGTCCATGACGGTGGCAACGTCTTCGCCGTTGAGGACGATGCGATCAAACGCGTTGCGGAAAATCTGGTTGATTTCCCCGCCGCGCTCGCCGAGGCCGACCGGGAGCAGTGCGGGCAGGGCATCCGGCGCACCGGATTGCGCGGTCACCGCGCCCGCTTCAATCGCCACCCCCGCCGGGAGACCGGAGAAGTCCACCCCGTCCACGACGGGGAAGAAGCCGAGGTCGCGTAACACCGCTTCTTGCACATCAGGGCGGGTCAGATATTCGATCATGTCCGCGCCCGCTTCGGGGTTGGCGGCGTCGGCAGGGATGCCGAG
>JABWBV010000458.1 GCA_013359445.1 Anaerolineales bacterium
TGGCCCTTTATACTCTTTCATCATTTTCCCCTTTTGTGACCAAACCCTAAAGGTTTTCCCCGCAAGATCACCCTAAAAAGCCCCGTTTCTCGCCGGGAAACAGGGCCTAAAGGGACAAAAAACCTTTAGGGTTTGGGTTTTTAGACAATCTCTTAAGGAAGCCTATGTTCCCCTTTGACCTCCTCGCTTTTGACGCCGACGATACGCTCTGGCATAACGAACGGCTCTTCATCGAAATCCAAGCCCGCTTTAAAGACCTGCTCGCCCACTATCACGACCCGGAATGGATCGCCGCCCGCCTGTACGAGACGGAGATGCGCAACATCCAACATTTCGGGTATGGCATCAAAGCCTTTGCGCTGTCCATGATCGAAACCGCCGTCGAACTGACCGAGGGGCGCATCTCCGGCACGGACATTCAAACGATGATCGGCTGGGCGAAGGAAATGCTGACCGCGGACGTGGAACTCCTGCCCCACGTTCGGGAGGTGATTCCCCTGCTGGCGGAGCGCTACCCCCTCATGGTCATCACGAAGGGGGACTTGCTCGACCAAGAGGCGAAGGTGGCCCGGTCAGGGATCGGGCAAAATTTCCGGCATATTGAAATCGTCAGCCAGAAAACGCCCGCCGTGTACGCCCAAATTCTGAAAAAGCACGGGATTGAACCCGCCCGGTTTCTGATGGTGGGCAATGCCCTGCGCTCAGACATTCTCCCGGTGCTGGAATTGGGCGGCCATGCGGTATACGTGCCCCAGGAGAACACCTGGATTCACGAGTCTGCCACGCTCCCGGTCGGGCATCCCGGCTTCCATGAACTCGCCCACCTCGGGGAATTGCCCGCGTTGTTAGAAAAACTCCACGCCTGACACATGAACGCGTGATTTTACCTTTACTCCATGCCTCAATCTGCCCCCTTCACCCTCCACGGCCCTCGCGCTTACCGGCTGAAAAGCCTCGCGACCTTCCTCAACATCAGTTTCCGGGTTCCCTTTCGCCGCCTGTTACGCGGGCCGCGCCGGCCATCCTGGGATACGAACTTTGAAATCGCCATCGAATTCATGCGCGCGCAGGGGCAACACGCTCACCGACTGCCCACCCCCGCCGAAAGCCGCGCCTACGAAGATTCCTTCCTCTTTGCGATTCCCGCCCTCGAACAAGTGAAACTCACCCCGGTCACGTCCCCCGTCCGCGGGCACTGGTACGACCCCCGCGCGGGCACGCCCCCCGGACGCACCCTGCTCTACCTGCACGGGGGCGGGTACAACTTCTATGCGAAAGGCCACGCCAGCCTGATCTCGCTGACCGCCCTCACCGCCCGCGCCCGCACCTTCGCCCTCGACTACCGCCTCGCCCCGGAACATCCCTACCCTGCCGCGCTGGACGATGCCCGCGCCGCATACGGCTGGTTGCTCGATCAAGGCGTCTCCCCGCAAAACCTGATCCTTGCCGGAGATTCGGCGGGCGGAAACCTGACCCTCGTCCTTCTCCTCGCCCTGCGCGAAGCGAACCTCCCCCTCCCCGCCCTCGCGGTGTGCCTCGCCCCCTGGACCGACCTCACCAACCCCGGCGAAAGCACGATCCGCAACGCCCCCTACGATTGGATTAGCAAACCCCAGGCCGACCGCTGGGCCAAAGCCTATTATGGCAACGCCAATCCCCAAACCCCGCTCATCTCCCCCGTGTACGGCAATTTCGCGGGCATGCCCCCCATTTACATTCAGGCCGGAGACTCCGAAATTTTATTCGACATGATCCGCACCTTCGCCGACACCACCCAAGCCCAGGGCGCAAACGTTCGCCTGGATGTATGGAAAGACATGCCCCACGATTTTCAAGCCTTTGGCGATGCCTTCCCCGCCAGCAAAGACGCCCTGCGCCGCCTCGGGGAAGTGGTAGACGAACATGTCCACTCCACGAACCCCACCCGAACCCTCCTTCAACAATTCCCGCCCCTCCCCCGGTGGGTGGAAGCCCGATCTCTTCTCCTTGCTGGCCCCTCCGAAATCACCGCCTACCAGGAAACGCCCCTCGCCTTCGTCCTTCGTGACCCGGAAGATGGCACCGTGTTCGTCGTCGGCCACCCGCCCGTGGAAGCCGTGCAAGCCGCCGTGCAACAAAACCCGCGCGGCGACATTATCAGCGAATACATCCCCGAGCAGGATCAGGACTGGCTGACCGACGCCCTCCCAGCGTGGCCCCGCGCCCGCATCATCGTCTACACCCCGCACGATCTCCGCCTGCCGGAGACGCTCCCGCCCGGGGTGCACGTCGGCTTCCTCGACCCCCTCACCCTCCCCACCCTTCCGCTCGACGACGAACTCCGCGAAGACCTCCAAACCGGAGCGGAAACCTCCAAAATTGCCGCGACGTTTGTGGACGAACAACCCGTCGCCTTCTGTTACGCGGGCGCCGTCACCGAAACGATGTGGGATGTCGCCATTGACACGCTCCCGGCCCACCGTCGAAAAGGATACGCCGCTCTCTGCGCGGCTTACATGATTCGGTATATGCAAACGCAAGGCAAACACCCCGTCTGGCAAGCCCTCGAAGACAACCCCGCCTCCTGGCGTCTGGCGGAAAAACTGGGATTTAAGCCATTCGATGAACTCGCGCTCTTCGAACCACCGGAAGACTCAGAATAAAAAAGGCTGGACGAACGTCCAGCCTTTTTTATTGTGGTTGCCCAACTGCTTGCTTCGCCCGTTTACTCCCCCCAATCGCTTGGGAAAAATCATTCACCGTAATCCGGCAATTCACCCCTTCCCGCTCCAGCGCCATCGAGGCGGCGTACACGACAATGTTCAAAATATCGCCCCCCGCGAGGCCCTCGGTCTCTGCCACGAGCCGCGCCCAATCGCTTTCCGCCAACTGGACAGGCAGACGCGCGGGGAGGTGATACCGCCAGAGGCGCAACCGTTGTTCGGCATCGGGCAGGGGCATTTCGAGGTGCCCCAAAATCCGGCGGATGAAGGCGGTATCGTAATTCGACGCCAGATTCGTCGCAAACACCGTCACCCCCGAAAACTGATCCAACTCCAACAGCATTACCGACCGGCTGACGTTGACCGCGTGGTCGGTGCTTTGCCGGACGTTGGACAGTCGCCGTCCGAGAATCGAATCGGCCTCGTCAAAAAAGAGCAACGCACCCGTCTCCCGCGCTTTTTGGAACGCCGCTTTGATGTTTTTAGCCGTTTCCCCCACGTATTTCGATTCGATTTCGGCGTAATTCGCCCGGATAATGCCCATGCCCAATTCGTGGGCGATGGCGTCGGCGGCGAAACTTTTGCCGGTGCCGGGCGGGCCGTACAGGTTGATCGCCGTCCGTCCGCCGTAGGGGTCAATCTCGCCCAGGCCGAAGTCCTCGTACAGGACGCGGTGGTAGCGGATTTTGGTCAGCAGTCCGTTCAACTGCCGCAGGGTGTCTTCGGGCAGGATCAGGTCTTTGAGGTGGCGGCGCGGGGTTTCAACGGTGAACAGGTCGAGGCGTTTGGCGATCTCGGTCTCGGACTCCGCGCGGGGTCCGCCCCCCGGCGGGAGCACGCGGCCCGCGGGAGTGGGGAGAGGGGGTGGGGTGGGTGGTTGGTTTGTGTGTTGGTTGGTCATGGTGGTTTTTGTAAATACAGTAGATAAGGTAGATAAGGTAGATAAGGTACATAGGGTACATAAGGTACATAAGGTAAACCCTATATACTTTATTTACCCTATCTACCCTATTTACCTTATTTACCTCCCTACTCCTCCAAAATCCCCAACTCCCTTTCCAGCCAGCGCGTTTCGAGCATGTCCACGTAATGGGCGATGGCTGTTTTCAGAAAGCCGGGGAGGGCGGGGTGAATGGCGGTGAAGGTGGCGTTGAAGTCGGGGTGATCGTGGTACATCTCGCCAAGGCCGCCGAGGGTTTCGATGGAGGGTTCGTAAAAATTGCGGAGATGATCATGCCAGCGGATGAGCAGGGTCTGGATTTCTTCGCTCTCCGGGCCTTTGTCCATATTGGCGGCAATGTCCGAATAAATCGCGCCGCCTTCGGCCAGGATCGCCTGCTTTTTCGCCTCGGAATAGCTGTTCCAAAGTTTGGCCGTTTCCCGCACCCCTTCGCCCCACATTTGGGTCGCTTCCTCTTCGTATTGTTTCTGTTTTTCTTCGCTGAACCCTTCAAAAATTTTCTTTTTCGTCATGTTGACTTCTCCAACAAGGTGCATGATCGTGGCATCCACCGTTTGAATGAGCGTGTTCAATCGCTCGATCTTTTCCTGCAACCTCTGCCGGTGGAGTTGCAAGGCAGAAACCCGGTCAAAATTTTCGGCATCCAAAATTTCTTTAATCTGCGCCAGTTCCAGCCCCATTTCGCGGTAAAACAAAATCTGCTGGAGCCGGAAAAGGGAATCGTCGTTGTAATAGCGGTAGGTATTCTGTCCTACCCCAGACGGTTTGAGCAGGCCGATCTCATCGTAGTAGTGCAAGGTTCGCACACTGACCCCCGCGAGGTCGGAGAGTTGTTTGACGGTGTATTGACCGGATTCTTTCATGGGGATAATGATAAACCCTCACGTAACGTGAGAGTCAAGGGGGAAAACCGAAAAAATGGATGTTGCCCGGATGTGCATCCGGGCAACATCCATTTTTTCGGCAACTCTTTTTGTGTTACAATCCTTTGTCTTAAAAATTTCTGATGCGCTAAGAGTGCGACTTGGCTCATTCAACTATTCCTGATGGTTCCACCGAAAAATAACAACGGCGGGATGCACATCCCACTGTTGTTATTTTTTTGGAATTTTTCATCAGAGATCAAGCCAACAAGGACTCTCAGTGAACTTCGAATCGTTCAATCTGCATCCGCGCGTCTACGCGGGTGTCAAAGACCTGGGGTACACCACCCCAACCCCCATTCAACTCCAAGCTATTCCCCCCGTCAGCCAGGGGCGTGACGTGATGGGCCTCGCGCAAACCGGAACCGGCAAAACTGCCGCGTTCGTTTTGCCGATTCTGCAACGCCTCCTCGATCATCCCAACCCGGATGCCCGCAACCGGCAAATCCGCGCCCTCATCGTGGCCCCCACGCGCGAACTCGCCGAACAAATAAACGACTCCATCCGTACCCTCGGCAAACACACCCAAACCCGGAGCATGACCATCTACGGCGGCGTGGGCATCACCCCGCAAATCGATAAACTCCGCGCGGGCGTAGACATCGTCGTCGCCTGCCCCGGACGTTTGCTCGACCACATCAACCAGGGCAACATCCGCCTCAACCACTTGCAAGTGCTCGTCCTCGACGAGGCCGACATGATGTTTGACATGGGCTTCCTGCCCGACGTGCGCCGCATTCTCAAACACCTGCCCGCCCATCGGCAAACCCTTCTCTTTTCCGCCACCATGCCGGAAGAAGTCCGCCACCTCGCCCACGACACCCTCACCAACCCCGTCACCGTCCAGGTGGATCGCATCGCCCCGGCAGAAACCGTGTCCCATGCGTTGTACCCCGTCAGCCAGCATCTCAAAACACCCCTGCTGATGGAACTGCTCAAAAAGACCGACACCGAATCCGTTCTCGTCTTCACCCGCACCAAACACCGCGCCAAACGCGTCGCCGAACAGCTCAACAAAGCCGGATTCTTCGCCGCCTCCCTGCAAGGCAACCTCTCCCAGGCCAAACGCCAGGCCGCCCTCGACGGATTCCGCAAAGGCCACCATCACATCCTCGTCGCCACCGACATTGCCGCCCGCGGGATTGACGTCACCAGCATCTCCCACGTCATCAACTACGACATCCCCGACACGGTCGACGCCTACACGCACCGCATCGGACGCACAGGCCGCGCCGCCAAAAACGGCGACGCCTTCACCCTCGTTACCCCGGATGACACGCCGATCATCCGCGCCATCGAAAAAGTGCTAGGCCAGCCCATTGAACGGCGGAAAATGCCTGGGTTTGATTACTCCGCCGCGGCCCCCCAACGCGATCAGGAATTCGCCCGTCCGCCACTGCCCCCGCGCGGCCCGCGCAAGCCCCAGCCCACCTCACACGGGGATCAGCCAACCGCACAACGGACCGCCCCCCCCGCCGCTGTCCC
>JABWBV010000459.1 GCA_013359445.1 Anaerolineales bacterium
GGCGCGAAACGCATCGGCAGATTCTGCGAGACTGACGCGCACACCTTTATTCCGCAGGGCATTGATAAATTGAACAATTCGTTCTTCCATAGCTACTCCATGATGCGTGATTCGTGACTTATGATGCGTGATGCGTGAGATTAAGCTTCACGAATCACGCATCACGTATCAGTTTCTTCCCAAATACTTCGTCAAATCATCATCGGCCTTCCGCTTGGGAGCGGGCTGATTGAGTTGGCGTTTGGCTTTTTGGATGTCGGATTCGTGTTTGAGGAGGACGGTGATGGTGTTTTCAAGCGTCTTTTCGTCCAGGTTTTGCGCGTTGAGGGCGACCAATGCCTTCGCCCAGTCCAACGTTTCGCTGATGCTGGGGGATTTGCGTAAATCCATGTTGCGCATCATTTGCACGAGTTCGACCGCCTTCCGCGCCAGTTTCGGATTCAGTTCGGGGACTTTCAAACGCACGACCGCAAGTTCCTGATCCACGTTTGGGTAACCGATAAACAGGTACTGTTTTAACAAAAACTTATGTTACTTTTTGGGTAATCCCCTGAGTAGCACCTGCCCCGTCGAATTCGTAACTGTTGAGAGCCTTTAACCAAGCCTGGACTTCCTGAGTACGAGGGTGCTTAGATGATTCCAAAATGGCTAATCCCTCTTGCCCCAATTGGACAGCTTCAAGCAATTGTCCGTGCGCCAGCAAAAGTTTGGCCTGGACAAATTTTGACTGGCCTGACAACCACGGGAGATTTAATTGGTGGGCAAGTTCGCGCCCTTCATGCAGAATCGTCTCGGCATTTTTCAATTGCTGTTGTTGCAAACAATACTCAGCCCAATAGATTTGCATCTGACACAAAATTACGGAGCTTTGAATTTCTTGTGCGCGTTGCAAGGCTTCTTGCCAATAATTTCCGGCAGTCTCCCATTGTCGTTCTCGAAAAGCATACCTTCCCAATTCTGCCAGTATTTCACAGATAGACTGAATTTCCCCAATCTCACGGGACATGGAGAGCGCTTCTTGCATATAACGGTTGCCTTCTTCCATCTCCCCTCGCGCCAGCAGACTCTCTCCGTGATTGCGTAAAGCTCCGACCAACACCTCACGGTTGCTCGTTGTCCGTGCCAGCGAGATCGCTTCCATACTAAAAACATCGGCCCGGTCAAAATCGCCCTGTTGAAAGGCTAACCAGGCTCGGTTGTGGGTCATCGGAATCACCACCTCGTATTTACCCACTTGCTTGCCGAGCCGCACGCTTTCTTCAAAATAGACATCTGCCCGCGCGTAATCACCTTGCCAGGCAAACCGCACGCCCAGGTTGCCAATCATGGCGGGCAATAAAGTCACCGCATTAATTTCGCGGGCAATCTGCAAGGCTTGGTCCAATTCGCCTAATCCGCCCAATGCTTGAGCTTCAAAAAACCGATTTTGGGTGGTCCGTGCGAGGCTCAACACCTCCTGGTAAACGGCTTTCATCTCTTGATCGTAACCCTGCGCGCTTTTTAGTTTCGCCTTACTCACCAAAACTTCCAATAACTGGGCGGGATCACCGCTCTCTCGGGCCACCTGTTCCGCGCGGATCAACTGGTTCTCCGAAAAGGCATATAAACCCCGCGCGCGGAGCAAAAGATGGTGCGCCAACACCCCTCTCACCAGGATTTGCGGCATTTTATACTGATACGCCGCTTCCAACGCATGAAGAATATTATCGACATCCTGGTCCAGGGTGTGAAAATCGGTTGCGTTTATCGCTTCGACCGTCTCCACGAAAAACATCAGCGCACGCCCGTACCCTTCGAGGTCCGTGATTTTTTCCCGCGCATAATCTTTCAGCAAGGGATGGAGCCGCCAACGCCCGTCGCGGCTTTCCTGCACCAATGACAGGGACAGGAGGTGCTTCAAAATTTCTCCCGCGCTGGGGGTTTCTGTGACGTAGGCAACCGCCTCCGTGCTGAAATCCTCGCCCCCAAACACTCCCAACGCCGCAAAAAACTTCTGGTGTTCCGCCGTGAGGGCGGCATAACTGACATCAAACGAGGCGCGTACCCCCAAATCGTCGCGGGTGAGGGTGTCGAGCCGGGTGCGAGATTCGTGCAGGGCAGAGCATAACGCGGAAAGGGTGGCTACTTCCTCGGTCAGGGTTGGGCGGGCATAGGCGAGCCGCCCCGCGGCGATGGCCAGAGCCAGAGGCAAATGGCCTAACAGCGTGGCGATTTCCCGGAGGGTCGCTTGGTGCCGTTCCACAAACGCCTCGCCCAAATATTCCTGAAGCAGTTGAAGACTCTCCTCCGATGCAGGATCAAACGGACCGAGCGTCAACCGCGTCCACCCGTCCAAGACGGACAAATCCTGGCGGGTGGTGATCAGCACCGCACACGTGCCCGTGCTAGGGGGAAGCATGGGCCGGACTTGGGCACTGTTTTCGGCGTTGTCCAGAATCACGAGGGCACGTTTACCCGCCAGCAGGTTGCGGACGACCGCGGCGCGGCTCTCCACGTCCCGGTACTGGCTGACATCTTTCCCGTAGGCCTCGGCGAACGTGCCTAATATGGACAGCGGATCGGACGTGTCCAGCCGCGCCCACAGGATTCCGTCGGGGAACTGTTCGCGGACCTGATAAGCCAGGTGCGCGGCGAGCGCGGTTTTCCCTACCCCACCCATGCCCCGTACCCCGCAGATGGCCGCGCGTCCGCCATCCAACACCGCGCGTTTGACCGTTTCCAGTTCGTTTTCCCGTCCGACAAAGGTGGGGAGGTCAGCGATGGCCTGAAAGGGAGAGGGGAAATTCGTGATTTGTAATTGTGGATTTGGGTAATTGGAGAGAAGCGTGAGGTCAGATGAAGTGGCTTTCGCACCGAGTTCGGCGAGAAGGGGGTGTCCGGCGGATTGGAGGAGGGTATTAGTTTCGGCTTCAGGGAGATGGAGCGCCAGAGCGACTTTGACAAGCGCCTGCCATTGATGGGGCTTATGAATGTACCCGTTAAGCCAATTGGAAATCGTCCGTTGCGGGACGCCGGAGAGTTTTGCCAGCCGGTTAACGCTTGTATGGGTATGTTGCAGGTGTTTTCCCAATAAGTCGGCGAAGGAGGACATGGGTCTTTCTAAATATTCAACTTCAGCACCCAAAGTTCGGAAGTCTATGGAAAATCATTGCGTAGGGATACCGTTTGCAAATAGGGTAATGAAGTTGCATACGCGTTGTTTGAATACTTTCAAAGTTTGACAAGGGGAGATCAGATTTTCAAGAAATTGGCTAAAAATACGCCTAGATTTTTGGATGGACAAAAATTATTATATCAGGGAGAGGTTTCCTTTATCTTTTCCGTGGAGGTTGTCGCTATGAAAAGCTGTTTTTCGTGGATATTGCATGCAAGCATGATTGTAGTTGTATTCCTAATGATGAAGCTCCTGGCGCAAATAAGAGCATGGACGCCCCTCATCTATGCCCAAGCCAGTTCCCAGAAGGCATTCTCCACTGGTTTCTATAAAAATATTTCTGAGAGTTCCGAGTTCATCCTTACTCAACTAAATGCGCCATTACCTTACCAAGCCCATGTGAGCAATTTTCAAATCAGTCCAAATAGCGTGTATGTAGTTTATAAAATAGATATGTCAGGAGACCCCGATGAGCTTTGGAGTGTCCCTCTCATAGGTGGAACCCCAATACAGATCAATGGACCTTTATCGGAATTTGACTATGTTATCAGTTTTCAAATCAGCTCAGATAGCCAATGGGTTGTTTATACGGCAAATTACGACGGGGATTGGCAAATATTTAGCGTCCCTATAACTGGAGGAACAGCCGTACAGTTGAATGGTCCTCTTGTGAATGGCGGGAACGTCGGTCCTAACCTATGGGAATATGCTATCAGCCCCGACAGTACCCGCGTAGTGTACGTCGCCGAACAAGAGACAAATGAAGTTTGGGAGCTATTCAGTGTCCCAATCTCTGGAGGAACAGCGGTCAAACTGAATGGCCCCTTGGTAGCAGGCGGCGATATAACCCCACGCACAAGTTATTCCGCTTATTGGTTCGATATCAGCCCTGATAGTCAACGTGTAGTGTACACCGCCGATCAGGAGGTAGATAATGACATTGAATTATATAGTGTGCCAATTGTCGGAGGTACTGCCATTAAGCTGAACAGTCCATTAGCCACCTCCACAATTTCAGGTGATGTGATTGGTGATGTTCATGCATATCAAATCAGCGTAGACGGTACACAGTTAATCTATTTTGCCTACCTGGAGGGGGATAATGGGATTGAACTTCATAGTGTCCCTATTACAGGGGGGACAACCGTCTCTTTTGAAGGTGCCCCCTCCTTTCAGGGATCGCTTGATTTGAGGTTTGCCCTTAGTTTAGATGGGTCACGCGTTGTTTACCATCCGCGTGAGGACCAATTGTTTAGTGTTCCATTGTCAGGCGAGGCACCGATTCAGTTGAACGATCCAATATTAGGAGTTGTGATTGAATTTGCCATCACACCGGATAGTATGCATGTGGTGTATACCGCCTCACGAAGCGAAAATTACCAATTCATCCGGGAAATCTTCAGCGTTCCTATTGGAGGAGGGGCATCCTTAAGACTACATCAGCCTTTTGGGCCAGGTGGAACGGTTTATGATGACTGGAAAATTAGCGCTGACAGCACGCGCGTTGTTTTTTCCGCAGAACCCGAAAACTCTGATCCGGCTGGAGTGTATAGCGCAACTGTTGCAAAGGGAACAGCCACCCTCCTAAGTATCTCCGCGAGTTTTTTTCCCGGTGAGCAGAACATCAGTCCAAACAGCCAATGGGTCGCCTATGCTGCCGTTATAACCAGCGATGTGGGAGAGATATTTCGTGTTTCCGTAATCGGCGGAGAATCGACCAAACTCAATCCACCCCCCATAAATACGTTAGCAGATTTGTATAGCTTTGAATTTAGTCCTCACAATGCATGTGTAGTGTTTATCTATGGGATAGGGGATGCCAATGGAGCGCAGTTATATGCGGCTTGCGAATACAATTTCAATCAATTTAGTTATTTGCCTTTCATTCGGAAATAACTCACCCTAAAGGAATTCCACATGAATATCCGTCACTACCTTCCATTTTTCTCTTTTTATTTATTTCTAACGCTTGTGGGCCTCGCCTGCGCCAACAGCACCCCCGCCCCCGCACCGCCCGAACCCACCTCCATTCCCGCGGCGGCAAACACACCTTCCCTCGCGGCCACTGAACCCCCAACGGCTACCTCCATTCCGCCTACCGCGACCGCAACAGAAATCCCCCCTACACCAACTCCGGCCCTGCGCGTTTTTGACTTCCGCCAGATGAATGACATCATCTTGACCATGGATATGGCTTCCCCTGACACACTTTACGCACGAACCAGATTTGGCGGGACGACTTCCTATCAAAGTACAGATGCGGGGAACACCTGGAAAATCGTTACCCCAGACCCGGAATACGCCCAAATTCAACAGTCTCTTCAAGGCGGAAAATACTGGCGTGACCCACAAACGCCCACCATCCTTTATGGCGTTTCCGAGGTAATGCTTTTTATGAAGAGTGTCGATGGTGGACAAAGTTGGGCACCCCTTACCGTACCTTTCAACCTGATGGATCTTCTGGTTGGATTAGGCATCCTGGAAATACACCCACTAAACTCAAACATCCTTTTCGTGACCACGATGTCTGCAATGTACAAAAGCTCTGATGGGGGCGAAACCTGGTTAGAAGTAAACGGACTTCCTGAACCTGGGCCATCTGGATTAAATTTCCAACAGTTTATCTTCGATCCATCTTTATCAAATACAGTTTATGCAATGGATATTGGCGGCTGGGGTGCCTTCAAAAGCACCGATGGCGGTGACAATTGGCGTTGTTTATGCGAATCTCAGGGGCAAGCCTCTTTTTACATCAAGTGGCTCGCCATTGACCCCCTCGACTCCAATATCCTCTATGCCCAAAACAACATAGACGGTCAGCTCTACACCAGTCCCGATGGCGGTCAAACCTGGCAACCCACTACGCTCGGCCTCTCCTCCTCCGACGTTTACGCATTCATCATCTCCCGGCTGAAC
>JABWBV010000460.1 GCA_013359445.1 Anaerolineales bacterium
AGATTTTTTGTTTTCCCCTTAGCGTCTTAGCGGCTTTGCGTCGAAAAGGAGTTTTGATGACAAATTTTACTTACCCAATCGCTCATGCCGTTGACCAAACCGACGACTACCACGGCACGCGCGTCCCTGACCCGTACCGGTGGCTGGAAGACCCGGACGCGCCGGAAACCCGCGCGTGGGTACAGGCGCAGAACGCGCTCACCTTCGATTATCTTTGCCGCATCCCCGCGCGGGAGAGGATTCAGAAACGCCTGACCGAACTTTGGGATTTTGCCAAAGCCTGGGCACCGCTCAAACGCGGGGGGAAGTATTTCCAACTGCGGAACACGGGCTTGCAAAATCAGGATGTGTTATTCGTCATGGATACTGTGGGGGACGAGGGCCGCATCCTGCTCGATCCGAATACGTTGTCCGAAGATGGCACGGTGGCGCTGAACGTGTGGGAGGTCAGCCCGGATGGGAAGTGGTTGGCGTATGCGGTCAGCGCGTCGGGGTCGGATTGGGTGACGTGGCGCGTGCGGGAGGTGGCAACCGGACAGGATTTGCCCGAAGTGATCGAGTGGAGCAAATTTTCCGGGGCGGCGTGGCGCAAAGATGGGTATGGGTTTTATTACATGCGGTACGATGCCCCCGAACCCGGGCAGGATTACGTCGGGACAAATTACGCGCCGAAGTTGTATTTTCACCGGGTGGGCGAACCGCAGGTGCAGGATGTGCTCGTCTACGAACGTCCCGATCAGAAGGAGTGGTTTTTTGGCGCGGAGGTGACGGACGACGGGCGGTATCTCGTTTTGCATGTGAACGTGGGGACGGATGTGAAGAATCTGGTGTTTTATGTGGATTTGGAAGCGGATTTTGCGGTGGTTGAACTCATCCCCCGGCTGGAGGCGCGCTACGAATTTATCGGCAATGATGGGCCGGTCTTTTATTTCAAGACGAACCTGGATGCCCCGCGCGGGCGCGTCATCGCGCTGGACACCGCCCGCCCCGCCGATGCCGCGCAGACGATCATCCCCGAAGGCGCGGACACGCTGGAAGCGGTGCGGCTGATCCACAACGAGTTCATCACCGTTACCCTGCACGACGCCCATCATCGCCTGCTGAGATACGATCTGGAAGGGGCCGAACGTGGCGAAGTGCCCTTGCCCGGCCTGGGTTCGATCCCCAGCACGATGAACTTTTTCAACCTGACCGGGGAGCGGATGGGGGACGAGATGTTTTACGGGTATGCGTCATTCGTCCAACCGCCGACGATTTACCGGTACGATTTTAAGGCAGGGACGAGCGCGGTCGTGTTCGCGCCCCCGCTGGATTTTGCAGCGGAGGAGTACGTCACCCGGCAGGTGTTTGTGCCCGCGAAAGAGGGTGTCCAAATCCCGATGTTCCTCACGCACCGGAAGGATGTCGTGTTTGACGGGAACGCGCCCACGTTGTTGTATGGGTACGGCGGGTTTGATATTGCGCTTGTGCCGATCTTTGCCGTGGTGCGGCTGGTCTGGCTGGAGATGGGCGGGGTGCTGGCGTGGGCGAACCTGCGCGGGGGGGGCGAATACGGCGAGGGGTGGCACAACGCCGGGCGGATTCACGAGAAGCAGAACGTGTTTGACGACTTCATCGCCTGCGCGGAATACCTGATCCGCGAGAAGATCACCTCCACGCCCAAACTCGCCATCCAGGGACGCTCGAACGGGGGCCTGCTCGTCGGCGCGTGCCTGACCCAGCGCCCGGATTTGTTCGGGGCCGCGTTGCCCGCCGTCGGGGTGATGGACATGTTGCGGTTCCACAAGTTCACGATTGGGTGGGCGTGGGTGAGCGATTACGGCTCGTCCGAAGACCCCGAACAGTTCAACACCCTGTACGCCTATTCCCCCCTGCACAACATCCGCCCCGGAACGCATTACCCCCCAACCCTGATCACCACCGCCGACCACGATGACCGCGTGGTGCCCGCACACTCATTCAAGTTCGCCGCCGCGTTGCAAGCCGCCCAAGCCGGGGACGCGCCCACCCTGATCCGCATCCAGACGAAGGGCGGGCACGGGATGGGCCTGCCCACCGCGTTCCAAATCGAGGAATGGGCGGATGTGTGGGCGTTTTTGGTCGAGGTACTGGGCATTGCGGATACGTCCCATTAATGAACGTTGTTGCCAATTTATGGAGGAAATATGCTGACCAATTTACCCAAAGGGTCAAAAATCACGATTAAACAGGATGGTCCCAACCCGATCATTTCTATTCCGTATGCCTCGCCTAATCCGCTCAAATATCTAATTGGGCTTTTTATCCTGTTCTGGCTGGGAGGGTGGGCGGTCGGGTTTAAATCTGCGTTTGAGCAAGTTATCTCTGGCGAGGCAGATGTCTTTCTGGTCTTTTGGTTGGGAGGCTGGAGTATTGGCGGGTTTTTCGCCGGGTTTTCGCTATTCAGGATTTTCCAGCCTCCGATCAGTGCAACCCTCACGTTGAACCCCCGCTCGCTGTCCTATGACTCCGGGATTCCTCCCTTGGAACTCCAATATATGAATCGCTATCGTCGAGATGCCTGGAAAAACTATTTTCCCAGGCGCAAAAAAGTAGAGATAACCCTCTCCGACCTCCGCACCATGCGGCTTCGTTCCACGGACACCAGCAACCGCTTGACGATTGACGTGGGAGTCGAAAGGTTGGACATTGCAAGCGGGGCCGGGGAAATTGAACGAGAATGGCTCTACAAAACCATTCACAATTACTACCGGTTGGCAGATCGCCAAAACTAAAAACGATGTAACTGCTTAGACAGAAAACGCCCGGAAAACAGGGAGAAGGGGGGCGCCCCCCCCCTTTCTCCCTGTTTTCGGGCTAACCTTTACCCTGGCTGAGTAGTAGAAAAAAAAACAACACCTGGAGCAAAAATGACCGACACCTACTCCCACTACTCCCGCACCGTTGAATATTACAGCCGCTACCGCCCCCGCTACCCGCAAACGTTGATCGGGTGGCTGACCGCCGAATGTGCCCTCGCCCCCGGACATGTCATTGCCGACATCGGCTCCGGCACCGGGCAAATGACCGAACTCCTCCTCCAACACGGCCACCCCGTGTACGCGGTCGAACCCAACCCGGACATGCGCCGCGTCGCCGAAGAAGAACTCGCCGCCTACCCCCACCTGACCAGCCTCGGCACCACCGCCGAAGCGACCACCATTCCCGATCATTGCGTGGATTTGATCACCGTGGGCAACGCCTTCCACTGGTTCGACCGCACCCGGACGCGGGAAGAATTCCTGCGGATTCTCAAACCCGGCGGGTGGGTCGTCCTGGCGTGGAACCTGGAACGGGCCAGTTCTCCCTTCGGGAAGGCCTTTGAAGCGTTCTGGCAGAAGCACATTGACCCAAACGAACACTTCGCCCCCGCCAGCGAGCGCAAACTGCCCGGTTACATCGCCGAATTTTTTGGCGCGGGCGGGTTCAAACAGCACAGCCTGGACAATGTGCAGGTGTGCGATTTTGAGGCGTTGTTGGGCGTGACGTTGTCCACGCTCAAAGCGCCTAAGGCAGATGATCCCCGTTTTGGGCTGATGGTGGAGGATTTGCGGGGAATTTTTGAACGGTATCAGGAGGCGGGGAGGGTGACGTTGGAATATGATACGGCGTTGGTGTGGGGGAGATTATAAAAACTATCCCTCCAAATTGTTCTGACTGTCCGCTTTCAGCCCGCCAGGGGTTGAACCCCCCGGCTACGAGATAACGCCGGATGAATCCGGCTTGAATAGCCCGGTTTAGCGGGCGTCGTTTTGTAGCCCGGCGACTTTATCGCCGGGCGGGGATTATCGGAATAATTAGTCAAAATGCAAAATCCGCGAAATTCCTGGTTCTGGCGTCAAGCGATGTACAATAACATAAGGTGAACACCATCCCCATTTTTATAAAATCTGTGTTCATCTGTGTACCATCCCATCAATCCATTCATACAGGATTCCCCCCATGTCCCCTACCACCCTCACCCTCCACCCCTCTTACCCCATCGCCCCCGTAGACCCTCGCATCTTCGGCGGGTTCCTCGAACACATGGGCCGCGCCGTGTACGAAGGCGTTTACGACCCGACCAGCCGCCACGCCGATGACGACGGCACCCGCACCGACGTCCTCAACGCCCTCCGCCGCCTCGATATGACCGCCATGCGCTACCCCGGCGGGAACTTTGCCTCTGGCTATCACTGGATGGACGGCATCGGCCCCAAAAACCAACGCCCCACCGTGCGCGAACTCGCCTGGCAAAGCCTCGAACCCAACCAGTTCGGCACCGACGAATACCTCGCCCTCTGCCGCAAAATGGGTTGGACTCCCATGCTCACCGTCAACCTCGGCACCGGCACCCCCGAAGAAGCCCGCAACTGGGTCGAATACTGCAACTGTCCCCCCGGCACGCGCTACGCCGACCTCCGCGCCGCCAACGGCCACCCCACCCCCTACGCCGTCCCCCTCTGGTGTTTGGGCAACGAAATGGACGGCCCCTGGCAACTCGGCCACGTCCCCGCCGACCAATACGCCATCCGCGCCCAACAAGCCGCCAAAATGATGAAAGACACGGACAAATCCATTGAACTCGTCGCGTGCGGCTCGTGCGGCGTCGGCATGTCCACCTACATGGACTGGGACCGGCAAGTCCTCGAATACCTGGGCGACTACGCCGACTACATCAGCCTCCACCGCTACGTCGGCAACCCCCACAACGACACCGCCGACTACCTCGCCCTCACCAACGCCATTGACCGCCAGATCGAAGAAATGGACGCCGTCTGCCGCTTCGTGCAAGCCAAACGCCGGAGCAAAAAACGCGCCTACCTGTGCTTCGACGAGTGGAACGTCTGGTACAAAAACATGCAGATGGATGGGGAAGGGAAATTCGCCCCCCACCTGATCGAAGAAGTCTACAACCTAGAAGACGCCCTCGTCGTCGCCGGATTCCTGAACAGCTTCATCCGCCACGCCGACGTGGTGAAGATCGCCAACATCGCCCAAATTGTCAACATCATCGCCCCCCTCCTGACCCGTGGGGATGACCTGCTCGTCCAATCCATCTTCTACCCCTTCGCGATGATGTCCACCCGCCGCACCGGAACCGCCCTGCGCGTTGCCGTGGACGGGCCGGGATACGAAAGCGCCACGAACGGATACGTCCCCTACCTCGACACCAGCGCCATCCTGGACCCCGCGGGGCACCGCCTCCACGTCTTCCTCACCAACCGGAACCTCACCGACCCCGCGGAAGTGCAGATCACCCTCGCCGGACACACCTTCACTACCTGCGAAAGCGCCGACCTCCTCACCGGCCCGGACGCCAAAGCCGCCAACACCTTCGAGACCCCGAACGTGATCGTCCCCCGCCCGTTGGATACCGTGCGCGTCACTCCCGCCCAAACCACCTGCACCCTCCCCCCTCTGTCGTTTGCGGCATTAACCCTCCAAATTCAGTAATTAGAGTTTCGAGCCGTAGTGACGATTTCAATCGTTTGCTTCCTGAACGACTGAAGTCGTCACTACCGTGGTCTTCTAAAATTGCCTGATCATCTTTTTTGAATCAAAAGGCCACGAGGGTTCAGGTTTATCCTTCGTGTTCCCTCGTGGCCTTTGTGGTACAGCGTACAGACCGCTTACTTTATCGTCAACGTCCCCAACACGTCCTCGAACATCTGAATTAACGCCTCCCGATCAAACTCGGTCACTAAGCCGGGGGTGTAGTTGCCGATGTTTCCGGAATGCATGAAGAACACCACTTCCATGCACACGTTATTTTGCACAGTGCGATAGATGGTCTGATCGTAGATATTCCCTGCCGCAACCCCCAAGGCGGTACTTTCCTCAAACGATATCCCGTTAATGGTCACCGGGCCAACGGCGGTCTCCGGTTCATAATATTCGTCGTAGCAACTGGCCACAATGGCAGGGTTATCGAACAGATTGAGCACGAAAAACGCCTCGCTCAAATTTTGGACTTTTGACAACCTCAATTAACCTTGCAATGTCGAGAGCGCAAGGAAGCACCTTTACAACTGTATAAACGAACCTAAAAAGCTCAGGGTTTGG
>JABWBV010000461.1 GCA_013359445.1 Anaerolineales bacterium
GGCACCCTCAACCTGCTCGAAATCTGTCGTCAGACCGGGACGCAAAAATTCATTCTGGCCTCCACCTCCAGCGTGTATGGGGCCAATGCGCCTTTGCCCACCCCCGAAACGACGGAAAGCAGTTTCCCGCTCCAGCCCTATGCCGCCAGCAAAAAAGGGGCAGAGGCAATGGCGCACGCCTATCATTTCCTGTATGGCATTGATGTCTCGGTGGTGCGTTTCTTCACAGTCTATGGTCCGGCGGGACGCCCGGATATGTCCATTTTTCGGTTCGTCCGGTGGATTATGGAAGGTGAATCCTTGCAACTTAATGGTGATGGCTCCCAGTCGCGGGGCTTTACCTATGTGGATGACATTGCCCGAGGCGTGATCCTGGCGCTCAAGCGGGTGGGGTATGAGGTGTTTAATCTGGGGGGACACGAAAACGTGACGATGAACGAACTCATCGCCTTGCTTGAACAAAAAATCGGCCAGAAGGCGAAGATTGTCTTGCACCCCTTTCCTGCCGCCGACATGAACGCGAACCTTGCTGATGTGAGTAAAGCCGGGCGGCTTTTAGGGTGGGAGCCGCAGGTGGGGTTGGATGAAGGGCTGGAACGGACGATTGCCTGGTATAAGGCGGAGCGTGCGTGGGCAAGCCAGCTTGACGTTGGGTAATGAAGATTGAAGCGTGCTCAGGTGTAAAGAAGAGGAAAACTCACCCTTACCCTGAGTAGTCATATTGAATCAACAAAAAGACCGGCGAGGAGCATCCTCGCCGGTCTTTTTATGATTCGAAAAATTGCCTGATTTCGTCGGCGTGTTCCTGTTCGTGATGGCTCATAATCCGTACGATTTGTGCCACGGTGCCGGTTGGCCCCCAGGGGAAAATGAGGGGTTCCTCAAATTTTCGCGCGGGGAGTTCTTG
Organism: Anaerolineales bacterium; assembly: GCA_013359445.1. GTDB lineage: Bacteria > Chloroflexota > Anaerolineae > Anaerolineales > JABWBV01 > JABWBV01. The sequence goes on from JABWBV010000461.1 coordinate 908, forward strand.
GATGATGGCTTTGAGTTGAGTGCGGGTGTGTTCCCACGCGTGGAGGATTTGAGGGTAAGAGGCTTTTTCGTACCTGGCAACCGTTTCGGCGTTGTAGGCGTCAATGCCCTGGTTGGCGGGGGTTGTGGGGGTTTCGTCCCGCGTGTGGGCGCGTAAGGCGGCGAGGGTGGCTTCATCCCACCCGGTGATGTGGGCGAGCACTTCTTTCATTTTCCACGCGGCGTAAATTTCGGTGTTTTCGCTTGCCCGTTGAACCACGGCCCGCATAGCGGCGCGCGCCTCGTCCAATTCTTGAATGAGTGTTTCTTGAAGGTTCATGATCGTTTGCGGTGATAGTACAGCGCCGCGCCCACCGTCGCGATTATCAACGCGCCCCAAACGAAGGCAGGGGAAGCTATCGGTTGGGCGGTGAACCGCGCGAGCACCAGAGCGGTGGGGCTGACATTGTTTCCGGCGGCCCAATCTGAAAAATGAGTGATGCCAAAGCGGGTGATGGTGGTGGTGGTAAACCCATTTTGGGCGCACTCCCACCCATCTCCATCCACTGCGTAGCGGCAAACTTTGTCGTCCACATCCGGGGTAAAGGTGGTGGGCAGGGTGAGAGACCCGCTAAATCCCGTGGCGCAACTCCCGGAACTCAGAATCCAATATCGGCCCGTTTGAATTCCTGCGGTCGCAAAGGGGTGGTTGGCATTTATTTGAGTGGCACTCAAGGTGGTGAGGCATCCGGCATCGTTGAAAATATCCAATGAAAACCCGTTTGTCACATCGGTGCGAATTTGGGTGGTCATGCCGAGAATACTGCCAAAATCTCCTGAGGCTTTGCAGAAGGTGTCGGAATAACAGAACACACTATTGAGGGTGATCGTGGAGCCGGAGCTATCGCCGGTCCAGGAAGTGCCATTCCAGTTGCGGATGCGCCCGCCCGCGCCGACGGCCTTACATTTGCTCGTGGTCGGGCAGGAAACGCTGAAAAAATTCGTATTGACGCCAGAAGCCTCAGGACTCCAGGTGCTCCCATCCCAGGAAAGAACGGTGCCTGCATACCCCACGGCTTTACACAAAGTGGTGGTGGGGCAGGAGACGCCAAACAGGTCAACGGTTGTGCCGGAGACATCCGCGCTCCAGGTACTCCCATCCCAGGACATGATTTCGCCGCCGTCGGTGACCGCTTTGCACAAGGATGTGGTGGGGCAGAAAATGGCGTTCAGTTCACTGGATGTATTGGAAGTTACTGCGGCCCACGCGTTGCTGGACCCATCCCAGAAGCGGATCGTCCCGGTTTGTCCAACGGCGAAACAGAAAGTGGCGCTTGGGCAGGAGACGGCATTGAGCAAGCGGGAAGTCCCCGAAATTTCCTGAGTCCAGGTGCTCCCATCCCAGGAAAGAATGGTGCCGTTAAACCCGACCGCTTTGCACAAGGTGGTCGTGGGGCAATGCACCCCATAGAGGGTGGTGCTCGTCCCGGAAGTGTCCTGGCTCCAAACGGTACCGTTCCACGAACGAATCCGGCCACTGCTCCCCACGACTTTGCACAGCGAGGCGGAGGGGCAATGGATCGTGACGAGATCGGTGACAATGCCGGAGCTATTGGCGGTCCAGGTGTTGCCTGTCGAGGAGCGGATCATGCCCGCAGTCCCCACCGCCTTGCAAGCGGTTCCCACGCACGAGACTCCATAAAAATTTTGGGTGGTGCCCGAAGCATTGTTGCCCCACGCGGTCCCATTCCACGACCGGATCGTGCCACTGGCGCCGACCGCTTTGCAGAAACCGGACGTGGCACAGGAAATGCTATACAAGATTTGGGTTGTCCCGGAAGTATCATCCCCCCAAGTGGTGCCATCCCAGGCCAGAATCAGCCCGCTGTTCCCGACCGCTTTACACCCCGTAGGCGTTGGACAGACAACATCTAACAAACTGGTGGTGGTCCCGGAGATGTCCGCAGTCCAGGTGGTGCCATCCCAGGAGAGAATGGTGCCTCCGCCACCTACCACCTTGCACAGGGTGGGGGTGGGGCAGTGAATGCTGTTGAGCGCCGCGCTAGAGCCGGAGGTATCGGTCGTCCAGGTGGTGCCATCCCAGGAACGGATCAGGCCGCCACTTCCGACGACTTTGCACAGGGTGGTGGTGGGACAAAAAATGGCATTGAGGGTGGCATTGACGCCAAACACATCGGCAGTCCAATGGGTCCCATTCCAGGTGCGGACATTTCCATTGTTGCCTGCGGCTTTACAAAAGGTGGTGGTCAGACAATGAATGTCATGAAAGACGGTATTGGTTCCGGCATTATCCGCCAACCATTCGGTCCCATTCCAACTTAAAATGGCGCCCCCTTCCCCGACGGCTTTGCACCAGGTTGCACTCAAACAACTGACGCTGTTTAATTCATGGCCTTGCGGCAGGGGGTTTTGCCAGTACCAATCGTCTGTTGTTGTGACTACTGCCGGATTTTCTTCTGTATCTTGGGCGTGGGTGGGCATGTAAACAAAAACAAGACTTAGCATAATCACGAGCCAACTGGTGTGGCTGAGCCAACTGGCGCGGCGAAGGAAATGAAGAGAATGAAGAAAAAAAGAAGACAAAAATGACATGGGGTTTCTCTCTCGGTTATGAATATGGAGGACGCCTCAAATGATGAACCGGCCTTGCGGGAGATTGATTTTTCCGCACCTCTAGGGATATTCATGCCCAATGAATGGGCAAAGAAAATTATCGATACACGGATGAGGATATTATAGGGCTTTGAGGAGGTTTAAAACATCAACCTCTTGTACGGGGAATGTTAAATTCTTAAACTTCTTCCGCCGTTAATCTCAAGCCTATTTACCCCAGTAACCACTCAGCCAGAAGATTATCCCCAAAAAAGGGTGAAAGGGATGTAGGTCCCCATTCACCCTTTTTCCTGATAAGCGGGAATGCCAAAAGCGAAAACGCTCCCCTCGCCCACCTGGGATTCCACCCAGACCCGGCCTCCGTGCGCTTCCACTACCGAACGGACGATAGCCAGGCCCAGGCCGTGCCCTTCTCCCCCGCGGGTGGTGTCCTGCCCGAGTTTAGAAAATTTTTGGAAGAGTTTCCCTTGCAAAACCGGGGGAATGCCTGGCCCCGTGTCCGCGACGCGCACCACGATCAGGCCTTCTTCCATGCTCGTACAGGTGGTGATTTTGCCTCCGCCTGGGGTGAACTTGAGCGCGTTCCCCACCAGGTTGGAAATGGCCTGCCCCAACCGCACGGGGGACCCTTTGACGATCAACTCACTATCCGTTTGTTTGGTAATCAGGGCGATATCATTTTGCATTGCCAGGGCTTGCATATTCGTCACCGAGGCGAGCATGACACCATTCATATCAATGGGTTTGAACTCGGCTTCGATGCCCATTTCGATCCGGCTTAGATCGAGCAGATCATCGATGAACTCCCGCATCCGTTCGACTGTTTGGGTGATGGTTCCCGCGTGGGCGGCGGAGGTGCCTTCCAGGTCTTCTTCAAGCAGGGCCGCGTAGCCCCCGATCAACATCAAGGGGTTTTTGAGGTCGTGGGAAACATGGGAGACAAATTCGCTTTTGAGGGCATCTAGTTTTTTGAAGGTGGTGATGTCGTGCATGGCCAAGACTTTGCCAATGTTGGGGACACGAATCAGGGAACATTCAAAATAACGCCCGTCATTGAGGGCGACTTGTTTGAAACGTCGTTCGCCTTCTGCCGTTTGATAAAAGAAGAGCAGGGCGTCTTCGGCAAGGATGTCTTTAAGGGGTTTGTTGCGGGCATTTTCGGTTAGCCCCAGGCTTTGTTGGGCGGCGGCGTTCCAAAAGATGATGCGGTCCCGCAGGTCGGCCACAATGATTGCTTCCTGAACTGAGCCGAGGATGGCTTGTAGCATCTGCCGTTCGTTGTTGGCCTGGGTGTAGAGTTGGGCGTTTTCGATGGCCGCGGCGGCCTGACGGGCGATGGCGTTGAGCAGTTCCAGATGCCAACTGGTGAACACGTTCGGTTTGGGGTGGGTGAGGGTCAAGATGCCGACGATTTGTTCGCGGCGGACGAGCGGGACGCCGATGACCGAGCGGGTGGCGTGCGGATCGTCGGTGAGCGGAACCCAACGGGGGTCGTTTTTCGTGTCTTGGATGATGTCGGCCCGGCGGTTTTGGAAGACCCATCCGGCAAACCCTTTGCTCATGACCGTGACCAGGACGGGGAACTTCACTTCCGGGGGGACGTTGCCCCGCGCGAGGATGCTCCGTTTGACCCAGCCCTGGTTGTCTAGTAGAAAAATGCTCCCTTCGTTGGCTCCTACCGATTGCACGGTCATGCTCAGGACAGTGCCGAGCACTTCATCCAGGTCCAGGGTGGAGGCAAACTGGCGGATGATTTCGTAGAGCAATTCGACCCATCCCAGATAAAGTTGGCCTTCATCTAAGGGGTTGGGGAGGATGTTGTTTTTCCGTTTGGTCATGGCTTTGGTTTTTATAGAATCTCTGGCTGAGATGGGATGTGGACGAAAGAGGAAGCCCTTCATGGAGGACTGTTTACCAGGGGATGGGCGAAACGTGTTGGAAGTTGCTTGCGGCCAGCACAAGGTCTTGAATGTTGATGGTCCCGTCGTTGTTGATGTCTGTGCGGGGGTCCCATTCGGGGTCGCCGAGGTTGAGACCGTAATGGGAGCCGATCAGGGCCAGGTCGAGGATGTTGATTTTGTCGCTGTCGTTGGCATCTCCGGCGAGCAGGGTGATGGGGTTGAGGGTGGTGGTACTGCCGACGGGGAGGGGGAGGGCGGTTTGGGCGGCGTCCAGGTATTGGGGCATTTCAACCGTGAGATCGAAGGTGCCTGCGGGAATGGTGAGGGTGTAGGCGCCTGTGCTGTTGGTGGTGGTGGTGTAAACGGGGGAGCCTGCGGTCCAGAGGGTGAGGACGGCGCCGCTGTGGTCGGTGCGCCCTTGCAGGTGAACGGTGCCCGCGAGGGTCGCGTCGAAAGTCTCCACGATGAAAACCTGTTGGGTGGCGGTGTCACTGCCGAGGGTGTTGGTGGCGGTCAGGGTTACGGTATAGGTTCCAAGGGTGGCGTACAGGTGGGTTGGGTTGACATCTGTGCTGGTGTTGCCGTCGCCAAAATCCCAGAGATAGGTCAGGTCGGTGCCGAAGGAGGTGTT
>JABWBV010000462.1 GCA_013359445.1 Anaerolineales bacterium
GGGGGAGGTACCTCCCCCGCCCACCTTTTTTTCGGGAGACCGTTAACCCTGGCTGAGTAATTACCTCTCTGTGTTTTATGCAAGAAAATATAAACCTGGTCAGGATTTTACCGCCACAAAAGCGCAAAGATATTTTGCGGCGTGGGCGTTTGGTGGATCAACTTCACCTAAACACCAGTCGTAAATTAAACTTTATCAGCGCCTCCGCGGGCTTTGGGAAAACCTCCTTAATGCTGGATTTTGCCCATGAATTGGACGCGGCTGTGTGCTGGTATCAGGTAGCGCGAGGGGATGAGGACCTCGTACAATTTATCCGCTACCTCATCTTGGCCTTTCGGCAAAAATTCAAGCGGTTTGGCCGCTCCCTCGAAAACAACTTAAACACTCCAGGCGGCTTGCTCAACCCCGAAAGCCTGGCGACCGCCCTGGTGAACGAGGTGGTCGCACAGGTGGACGATTTTTGTGTGTTGTTTGTGGATGATTTTCACCTCGTGGGGGAAGCCCACGCGATTTCAGAGTTTCTCGAAGTCTTTTTGGATTATCTGCCCGAACAATTACGCATCGTGATTGCCTCCCGCAGTGTCTACGGGATTCCCACCGCAAAGCTGTACATCCGGGATCAGATCGCAACCTTAGGGGTAGAAGATTTACGCTTTCGCGCCGATGAAATTGCCGAACTGGTTCGGCAAAATTTCAAAACCACCCTGCCGGGGCAAGCCCTCGAAGCGTTAGCCAAACGTTCGGATGGCTGGATTGTTGCCATCTTGTTGAGTATGCAAAGCCTCTTGAACGGCAGACCCTACGCCATGGAAGGGTTCACTGCGGAACAAGTGTATACCTTTCTCGCACAGGAAGTGATCGAGCGGGAAAGTGACACCTTGCAAGCCTTCATGCTGGCAACTTCCATTCAAGATGAGTTTAACGAAGCATGGGTCAATGAGGCCTTAGCCATTGAGCCTCAAAAAGCCCAACACCTCATCCAAGAATTAGAAAGGCGGAATTTGTTTGTCACCCGAATCGAAACCGCGGAGGGGGTCTCCTTTCGCTATCATCAACTCTTCCTCGACTTTTTACGGGATCGCCTGCAAAAAACGGACCCGGCACAGAAACAACACCTCCATCGTCGCACTGCCGCCTGGTACCAGGCCCGCGCGGGGTGGGAGATGGCGATCACCCACCAACTCGCCGCGGGCAACCGTGCCGAAGCCGCCGCCTGGATGGACGCCGAAGCCCGTAATTTTTACGTCACCGGGCGAGGTCAAGTGCTGGCAAAATGGGTGGCTGTCCTCGCCACACCGCCGGATATGCGCCTGATGGCGCCGCGTTTGTTGTTAAATTGGGCAAAGGTGTTGAGTGGGCGCGGGGAGTATGGGGAAAGCGAACGCCTGCTCGCACTCGCAGAACCAGAACTGATCCGGCAAGGGGATCAGGATCAAATTTTAAATTTGAAAATTCAACGTGGGCATAACTACTATGCGGAAAGTAGGTTTGAAGAAGCTAGTTCTCTGGCCTCAGAACTTCAACGCGCGTTTTCTGAAGAAGTTCAACACACGGTAAGTCATCAATTGCGTAGCGCGCAAACTTACCTGTTGCAGGGAAATTGTTTTTCCGCAAAAGGAGATTTTGTCCGTGCGATTGAAAACCTGGAGAAGGCCGTGAATGGCTTTCAGGCCCTCTACACCACCCTTGAACAGGATAGCCTCCAAATTCATGTCATTCATGATTGGGGCACCGCGCTCAATGATTTGGGGGCAGCTTATTATGGGAGTAGCAATATATTGGCGGCGCAAGCCTACTTTCAAGAAGCGCTGAAAGTGCGGAAAATGAACCAAAGCAATCACTTGATGCTGGCTGAAAGCCTCAACAACCTTGGCTATTTGCACTTCCAGGCAGGCGCATATCGGGAAGCCTGGGGTGCGTATCAGGAGGCCATCGAAATTCTAAAGCCTATTTTTCCCGGAAGAGTTCATATTCATGTTTACAATAGCCTGGGTGATCTACTTTGTGCGCTGGAAGAGTGGAAGGGCGCAGAAGAAACTTATCGGCAAGCTATCGATTTTGCTCAAGGTGCCTCTGGGGAGAGGGCACTCTTTGCCACGTATTGTGGCTTAGCTCAAATTGAGGCCAAACAGTTGAGATATCATGCGGCATTCCAATGGCTTCGGGACGCGGCCCAGGTCCGAAAAATGTCAGAGGATGCGCCTTTATATCAAGAAAAGTTGGGCGAAATTTACATGGCAATGGGGCAAATGAGGTTGGCAAAACAAGCCTTTGAACAGGCCCTCTACCATTGGGGAAGCATAGAACGTCCGCGCCTGGAACAAGTTTTGGCACTTTTTTTCCTTGGAAAAATTTTGTTTCTCCACACTGAAGTTGAGCAGGCATTAGCACACTTACAAACATCTATGGAATGGACCGCCCGTATGGGGATTGACGAGTTTTTAGTGCTTGCAGGCCGTCAAGCCAGTGCCTTTTTAGAATTCGCTGCTCATCGTTGGCCGACAAATAACCAACTCCAGTCCTTGTGCGCGCGTGTGCAAGCCTTTCAACCGGGGTTGGCTCAAATTTCCTCGCCTGCACCCATTGAGAACTTATCCAAAATTCATTTGGAAATATCTGCTTTGGGTGCCGGGACGGTTCGACGCGATGGAAAGAGTATTGCCAAAACAGCGTGGCAATCGAGTAAGCCCCGCGCCTTGTTCTTTTATTTGGTGGAACATCGTCAGGCTCGTGCCAGTGATATTAAACTCGATTTTTGGCCGGAGTTTAATACCAGCCGTGCTACCACCAATCTCCAGGCCACCCTTTGGCGCGCGCGTAACGCGCTAGCAAGCAAGGAAATTATTCTCAATCAGGAAGAAGAGTATTCATTACCTGATGAAATAGATCTCTGGTATGACGTAGACGAATTTCGAAATTATTTGAGTCGGGCAACTGACCCTTTGATAACGCCATTTGACCGCGCAGAATGTTGGCGCCGTGCCGTGGAACTATACCAGGGAGATTATTTGGCGGATATTTTGATGGAGTGGGTAGAACCGATCCGACGAGACCTGCTTGAAAAGTATTTGGATGCACTGTTAAATCTAGCCAAATGGGAGATGACGCAACATCACTACCCCCAGGCAATCCGATATTACGGAAAAGCCATCGAAAAAGAACCCTTTGAAGATGAGTTTCACCAGGCCATTATGGAATGTTGGGTTAAGGCTGGTTCTCTCGCCAGCGCGAAGGCGCATTTTGTCCAGTATCAGAAAAAATTGGACAAAGAAGGGTTGACACCTTCAAAACCTCTCATCGATTATTACACCACTTTGTTTAGAAGCCCGCGGGGAGGCTCAACACCTCGCAAAAAATAAATCACGCTATCGTTTTTTGCGTGAAATCTTAAGGGGTGTAAAGCTGTTGGGGGGAATGTATAACCTCCCTTCACATCTTTTTGGGGAGAGTTTCCGTTCTAGGCCTGAGCAATTACCATTAAAAACCGAATATTGGCAAAATTGGTCGTTTTTAGGCCGATTTCGTTTATAGGTTCGTTTATAGGGCATTTCGTAAACTAAGCGCATTACCAACAAAGGAGTATTTGCGATGTTTACGAAACAAAATTTCTACAGCTTGCTCATTGGTCTTTCTCAACCTCAGGTCATTCGTTTTGCCCTACTGGTGATAGTTTTACTCGTTTCAAAAAGCGGGGCAACTCCTTCCCTGACGTGTGATATCAGTTGTGGAAGTGGCGTGGGCGGCTAAATCAAAAATCGTTTTCCTCGATAAATATTCCCCCAGGAAAATACCCATGTCCCGATTTAATTTAAACGCCATTGCGACCAAAGCCTTGCTAGATCATGACTTCCAGGCAGATATTCTCAATGGTCACCGAAAAGAACGTCTCAAAGAATTTGAACTGTCAGATGACGAAAAACGAGCCGTATTATCTATCGAAGCAAAAACCGTCGATCAATTTGTGACCCGCTTAGGAAAGTGGATGTACGCCATCGAAAGCCCTTGATCGAATGCGAAAAAACAATTCGGTGCTGAAAGGCTTGTTGCACTTTTGTGAATTATCCTGATAATCCAACAAGCGAATAACCAATCCGCCTGTTGTACATAGTCAGAACAATTTAGAAATTTTCAATAAGCTTTTATCCCCCTTCGTTTCGGCAGATCGAAGAAACGGGGACGTGCATTGGTGGGGATCAATGCCCAGCAATCTTTATATGAACAAACCCTGGGACACCATGTCACAGGGTTTGTTCTATACAAAGAAGGCTTGTAATGTTTTTATATGAAGCGAGGCAAAATAATTCTGTACAGCATGCATTACAGAGTTTTTTACTCAGCGCTCTATTTGATCCTCCGCATTTGAGAATGGCAAATATGGATTCTAATTCGGATGTGCTCGACTCTATAAGTGATTCAATCATTATTAAATACCCTCGCCTGACCAATCACCTTCAACAGTTGACCCGTCAAGTAGGCGAGATTTTTGACTCTTTTATGAAAGGGTGGATCATCGCCCTTGAAATTCGTGATTTCGAAACACGTGAACACACCGAACGTGTGACCAACCTGACCCTCCAGTTGGCCCACCACATGGGCTTGAACGGCGAGAGTCACAACTACATTCGTTGGGGGGCCTTATTACATGACATCGGCAAAATCGGCGTGCCCGACGCCATTCTCCTCAAACCCGGGCCTCTCACGAAAGAAGAATGGGATGTCATGCGCCAACACCCGGTATACGCCTACCAAATGCTCGTTGATGTCACTTTCATCGGCCCCGCCATCGAAATCCCCTACCTCCATCACGAAAAGTGGGACGGCACCGGCTACCCCCTTGGCCTAAAAGGTGAAGACATTCCCCTCTCCGCCCGCATCTTCGCCATCGTAGACGTGTGGGATGCCCTCTGCTCCAAACGTCCCTACCGAGATGCTTGGGAAAGGGAACAAATTCTCGACCACATCCGCAAAGGTTCGGGGAAACACTTTGATCCAAAGGTGGTGGAGGCGTTTATGGAATTGATCACCGGGTACGATTAACCGCCCCTTGACACGCCCCTTTTTTTACGGATAATTACCCCCAATCGAATCCCCTCCCCCCACAGGCTGTGAACGAGGAAAGTACTCCAGCAGACATTGTCAGAGACGCGGTGGCCCAGGCTGAAACCCCCGCCCAATCGAACCTGGACGAAGTTCCCTCCGGAGCCGGGATGTGAATGGAAATCAATCGTGAATTGTGAATAGTCAATTATTAATCATTAATGGCGTTTCCTTTTATTAATAATTCACAATTCATCATTCACAATTGACAATTCCTACTAGCTCCCCCCGTCCTCCCGACGTTACCGGGAAAGCCAATCGTTTAGTTTGTTTAAGTTTGGAAGGATAGTTGGTTAGTCAACAAACAATCCAACAAACCACCCAACAACTACACCGTTGGCCCCAAGTGGATCGCCTCCCCGCGATCAACAAGGGTGGTACCGCGCGACAACGCCCCCGTTTGTCCCGTCCCTTGCACCGGATGGGATTTTTTGTTTAAAAAATGATCAATTGTGAATGTTCAATCGTCAATGATGCTCCACCTCATTCACAATTAAGAATTGACCATTCACAATTCACTATTAGGTAACTTTATGCTCAACCACCTCCCCTCCCTCCAATCCACCGCCCTCGCCGAACTCGCCGCGGTCTCCGACGACGACGCCCTCGAAACCTGGCGCGTCACCCACCTCGGCAAAAAATCCGCCATCCAGGGCGTCTTCGATGGAATGAAAACCCTCACCAAAGAAGAACGTCCCCTTGTCGGAAAAGCCGCCAACGAAACTCGCCAGGCCCTGCAAGCCGCCTTCGACGAAAAAGCCGCCGCCCTCAAAGAAGCCGCCCTCCAGCGCGCCCTCCAAAGCGACCGCCTCGATGTGACCCTGCCCGGACGCCCCCTCGCGGTCGGTGGCCTGCACCCCGTCACCCAAACCATGCGCCGCATCTACGCCATCTTCGCCGAAATGGGCTTTCAAGTCTACCGCTCCCGCGACATCGAAACGGACGAATTCAAC
>JABWBV010000463.1 GCA_013359445.1 Anaerolineales bacterium
GAATCGCCTGTGCCAGCACCGATCTGACCGGCAAAGCCTGGGCTTTGATGGCAGTCTCAGGAACCATTTCTGTCTCTGCTTGTACTGGTTGAGTTGCTTTCGTTTCTTGGTAAGCAGCTTGGACCAGTTGTCCTACGCCCAGGAAGTTGGGCGTGATCATCGAAATCGCAACCATTAGATGAAAGGCTTTGACCCCGAAGGATTCGGGGGCAAAAAGGAAACGCCGCGCCCAATGATTCAAACGCACAAAAGTGTAAGTCAAGAAAGTCTTGAGATTCATGTTGTTCTCCCAAATTGGAAATGGATCACCCAATTTTCCCACTGGTCGGCCAGCGGTTACGATGGGGATGAGATGCACAAAGCCGTACTTACTCAGTATAATGAACAAGCGTATCAAAACCGTATCAAAACCTCCCTTTTTCGGGTCAATCAGATTAAAAAAAGCGTATCAGAACATGAGAAAATCGCCACTCAGGGTGGATACCCCTCCCAACCTCACGCTTTCCCTCTTCGGCTACCCCCAGCTTAAAGATAAAAACGAGCTTCTCCACCTCAACCGTCATAAGAGCATGGCGTTGTTAGCATATCTGCTGGTCAATCAGGGGGAGCATCTCCGTCTTGCCCTGGCTGCGCTCCTCTGGCCTGACACTGAGCAAGCGTTAGCCCTGGCGTTGCTTCGCAATGTGCTCTCGGATTTACGCCGCGTTTGTGGATCGACGTTAATTACCGAGGGACCCATGGTGCGCCTCGCTCTGGAGGGCATTGCGTGCGATGTGATGCGCTTTCGAAAACTGATTGCGGAAGCTTCCACACCCACACATTCAAACCATGTACCGGCACCAGGCTCCCCTTGTTCAACCTGTCAAGCCCTCCTGATCGAAGCGGTGGCGCTGGTTCAAGAAGAGTTTATGGTCGGATTTATGCTTGGTGATAGTGCCTCCTTCCAGGAATGGCAAACTCAGCAAGGACAGCAGTTACGGCAGGCGTATCATGCCGCGCTGGAAAAACTTACAGAGATGTACCACCAACAAATGGATTATCCAAATGTCCAACGCTACGCGGCGCGTTGGGCTGCGGCCGACCCTTTGCAAGAGCGTGCTCACCGTTATTTGATGCAGGCGTTTGCGCTCGATGGCCGGCGGGATTTGGCGCTCTCCCAATATCAAAAATGCAAAGCGGAACTAAAGCAAGAACTCGGCCTACCCCCTCAGCAAGAGACGACTGCGCTTTATATGGCCATCTTCTCCGGAACATTTCGGGTTGGAGAGGCTACCCATGATATTTCTGACGCCTCTCGCGTGCGTGAGGATGGCAACGCGACGCAGAAGTTTCCTCTGACAGGGTTTTCCAAACCGCCCACGAATTTTCCGGTGCCCCCTACTTCCTTTTGCGGCAGAACAGAGGAAGTGACCTATTTGCTGGCGCGCATCCAACAACCAGATTGTCGTCTGGTGACCCTCCTAGGGATGGGGGGAAGTGGAAAAACACGGCTCGCCCTGGAACTGGCGCGTACTCTGGCACAAGATCTTCACACGCTCAAAGCCGTTTTTCCGGCAGGGCTTTATTTTATTACCCTCGAAGCACTAACCCATCGCGAGCACCTCTTGAACAAAATTGCGGAAGCCCTCGGGTTTACCCTCCAGCCGCACGAATCCCTGGAAGGGCAAACCATCAAATGGCTGAGAGGCAAACGCCTGCTCCTCATCCTGGATAATTTCGAACCGCTCATCGCCGAGGCCCCCCTTTTGACGGAGCTTTTACTGGGCTTGCCGGAATTAAAGATCCTGGTCACTTCCCGCGAACGGCTGGCCTTACAAGAAGAAGAGTGTCTGGAATTATCTGGCCTGGACTACCCACCCTCGGCTCAACCAGGGGAAGGAAACCAGGCGCTGGAGGCATATGAAGCGGTCCAGCTATTTTTGCAGCGCGCCGGGCGCGCACAGTCCAAATTTTCGTTAAACAAAACCAGTACGCCTTGGGTTATCCAGATTTGTCAGATGTTAGAAGGCTTTCCCTTGGGCCTGGAACTGGCGACTGAAAAATTGAGAACTGTCTCTGTCCAGGAGATCGCCGAGAGTCTGGCTTATCACCGGGGCAATTTACAGACTTCCATACGCAACCTGCCGCCTCGTCATGCCAGTTTGCAGGCTGTCTTTGATTACTCCTGGGTACGTCTGACCGAGCAAGAACAAGGGGCTTATGCGCGCTTGAGTATTTTTCCCTCTGGATTTACAAGTTCAGCCGCCGCGGTGGTTTTGGGCGTTTCTCAGGAAATGCTCTTCACCTTGCAGGATAAATCCCTCGTGGAGAAACGCCAGGAGGGTCGGTATGCCCTCCATCCCGTTTTGAAACAACTGGCTGCCGAAAAACAAGCGGCTGATCCAGACTCATTTCGAGTGACTGCCTGCTCCTTTACCACCTATTACTTGAACCTGCTAGCCCGGAAAAGGACCTCCCTCCAAACCAACGAACAGGGGGGAGCACTCGAGGAAGTCGCAGCAGAAAGCGAAAATATTCGCTCGGCATGGACATTCGCGCTGGCGCGTGGGTGGTTAGATATGATTGAGGAAGCCCTGGATAGTTATTACTGGTACTATTTATTCCACAGCCTCTACCATGAAGGGGCGTTGGTCTTTCAGTTAGCTACACAAATGCTGGTTGGAGAGCATTCCCTTCAGGTGGGGAGGCTCCGTGGAAAAATGCTTAATCGTCAGGGACGCTTTTTGGTCACCTTAGGACGGTTACCAGAGGCGCAGGCCTGTTTTGAAGAAAGTTTACGACGAGCCTCGGAAGCGGATGAGCGACGGGAAATTGCCTTTTCTCAGAATAATCTAGGCCTTTTGGCGTCCGTGCGCGGACAGGCAGCTGAAGCTCAAATCCATTTCCAGGCTGGTTTGCAAGGCTATCAGGCGCTGGAAGACCAGTATGAAATCGGGCGCGTCTTAAGTAACCTGGGGGTGTGTGCCAAAACGCTCGGGGATTATGTGTCCGCATATCAGTATTATCTTCAAAGCCTGGAGATTTGTCAGGCGTTAGGGGATATCCGCGGCCAGGCAATTCGTCTGTCGAATTTAGGAAATCTTGCGCTCGCCCAAGGTGATTACCTGGCCGCGCAAAAACATCAACAGGCCGCGTATGAAGCGTATCGCCAAATCAATGATGTGGGGGGCCTGGCCTCCAGCCTGACGAACCTTGGAAATCTGGCCCTGGAACAGAAGGCCTGCTCTGAAGCAGAAGGGTACTATCGAGAAAGTTTAGCCCTGGCCCGAGCCTGTGAGAATCAAAGCCTGGTGCTGGCCACACGTCTGGGGTTAGGTAAAGTTTTCGCTTTACAGAGAGCTGAGGAAGCTGCTAGCGAACAATTTTGGGAAGCATTACAGCTCGCGACCGAACTCCAGGCAGCGGTCAGCCAGCAAAATGCCCTCTTGCAATTTGCGGAACTGTTCTCCCATGCTCAAGGTAAAGCACAGGCCAAAATCTTGGCTTTGGAAATCGCGACTGGCTTGCTGGCTCAGCCGAACCTCCGCCCGCAAGTAAAAGCAGAAGCGCAGAAAATACAGGACCAGCTTACCGCGCAGGGCTCACCAGCGGAACTTATCGATATGCAGGCCAGGGAAGTCCCTCTTACGGTTGAGGCCTTGATCGAGCAAATTGAGGGTTACCTGAAAATAAATGACGACAACGTTGCCCCAACCGTGACTTTTTAGCTTCAAACAGTCACGGTTGTCAATCTTACGGAATACGCAAATCGTTTCGCCCGATCTTTCCTCATTTCAAAGTGAAAGGTGAATCGCTAATGCGGATCAATGTGCCCTTGCTAAATCTCCACCTACCACTGCGTTTTATTTACGTCTAATGAAGCATGGGCCGGGGCCTCCTGGAATAGTTTAAACGCTTTCGCAACGTTCAATTGAATTGGCTCTGGGAGCCTCTGATAAGCGCGCTTGAACCTGTCAGTACGCCGGTATCTCATTCATCCTCATCTAATTCCGATAACAAATCCTCAACGTTGTCAAAATCTTTATGCCGGCCGGTCTGTAAATCGGCTTCCGCTTCTTCCTCCCCCTGCTGCCAGCGTTTTGTCCAGAAATACGCCTGGGAGCGGTCCACAAACGTTTGGGGAATCAGATGGATGACCCCATCCTGGTCCACGACGACTTCCAAGATATCGCCCTCCTTGAGATTGGCCCGGCGGCGAATGGAGGCGGGAAGGGTAATCTGCCCATTCGTGCGGATTTGCAAAAAAGTAGCCATGGTGCTCCTTGAGAAATTCGTATGTCTGAGATGTCAGATAATACAATTCTGATCAAGCCGTTGTCAAGCAATAAAATGGGGAACTCACTTTGTCGGTTTATGCTGCCTCCCGTTGCTCTCACTGATTCCCTGAAGACCTATCGGAATGCCTAAAAACGTTATGCGTTTCACGTCCACCCAGGAACGATTTCCACGAGAAAGCAGCCGCCCGTTGATTAACACCTCCGGGGTATTCGGACAGTTCTGGCTCATTTCCAGGACAATTTGCGCGGGTTTCCCGCTGATCAAGAGGGGGTGTTTCCCGCCTTCCCACTCCTGATCGGTATGCACCCAGGCGTGGATCACCGGAAATTGTTCCTTCCCTAAGGGCATCGTTTCGATGCATTCTATTTCAAAAAAACCTTGTAACCAGACAATATTATTGGACATGGAATCTCCATAAAAAGGTTGGAATGGCAGATCCGCCTTAAGCCCCCTGTTTGCGGGCAGAAGGCAGATGGGCCTGTAAAACAGCCTGCACCGGTTGCATCCCCGTGGACAGGCGCAAGGATTCGCCCGGAGAAAAGGCCACATTGCGTTCCTTTTCCCGACGGAGGAGGGTTTCATACGCTTGAAGAAACCGGGATCGTTCAGCGACCAGATTGTCACTTTGACAAAGGATCACCCAACCTAATTGTTCGACCGCGCGGTGGATCAGCGGGCTGGAAAACTTGGGCCGTCCATAAAATCCAATCTGGCGAATCTGGCTCACCACTTCACCCCAGGCTTCTACCGGATCGGGATACTCTCCGGCCAACGCCAGATTGCGAAGCTCGGCAATGCGGGGAAAGTGAATATTTAGGCTGAGATGGGCGGCGACAGCTTGTTTCAGGGCCTCATCGGAAATATCTGCCAGCGCCCCGGCATATACCAGAATGGTGCTTTCGGCGAGGGGGTGTTCATAAGCGGCGGATAAGGTGAGTAAAGCAAGATGAATGGTTTCAAGCTGAGCCATCAGATTTCTCCTGAGGAAAAAGGTTTTGTAAAGCGTGTAAAGTTGCCAGCGCCGGATCCGAGGTGTGACGTGGACGTTTAGCTGCGCGTACGAGCCCAGCATTTGGGGCGGCTGGTTTCTCTTTGGAAGTTTGTTCGGGGGAGGGGTTTGCGCGCCTCCGCATCACAGCAATGGTGTAAGCGAGCAGATTTTCCGCCCGTCCTGCACTTTCTTTGAGCGCTTCCACGAGCCAATCCCAAACATTTTCCTGCCGAGCCAGGGCCGCGGGGGTACATTCTTCAGCCAGCCACAGTAGGCGGCGTTGTTCAATTTCGGTAGGAGGCGTGCCAGTGGCCAGGGTAAACGTCAACAGAATGACTTCGGGTAAAACAGCAGGGTCGGCAGCCTGCGATGAACGGGTTTTGCCCGCGGAAGAATCAGCCTCTTCCTGCCCCGGAACAGCCTCCGGATGGTTTTCAGGAGAATCAGAATCTCCTGGTTGGGGAACGGTATCCCGAATGACGGGCACACAAAACGTGAACTGGCGGATGGGCGTTTTGCCTGTATGCTGAGAAAAGGCCACGTCAATCCCTGCCAGAATTTGAGGCAAGGGATACCCTTCAGCCAAAAGTTCATAGACAGCTTTTTCGTCGCGAGGACTGGGTTTATAAGACCGCGCGCCTTTGCAGACGGCGAAGTGACCGAAGATGCTTTCTTGGGGGGAAAGGGGGGTCCCCTCCTCCTCTTCTTCCTCTCCTCTATTTGTGTCGCTTGAACGCGCATGGTGTGTGGGTTGAACGCGCACGGTGGGCGTGACCGCAGG
>JABWBV010000464.1 GCA_013359445.1 Anaerolineales bacterium
TGCCCAATCGCCGAAATTTCTCAGGGGTGCGCTAAAAAAAATGCCTTGTGAGCCTTTCGGAAGCCCTTAGCCCTTGAATTCTGCAACACGCTCATTTGTTGCGTCTCTGGTTGGTGAGGGACAATTACAAAATAAACTGGCGGGCATCCTTGGAAAGCCCACAAAGCGGCGCGCATTACAACTTTGACACCCTTAAAGACCTGTTTGACTTTCTCCATCAACAAACCAGTTCCCTTGTAGAGGCCTCCACTCCTGAACAGGCACAATAAATAAAGAATCATACTCCCCCTGTGGAGTTACTCAGCCTGTGGTTTTGGCGGAGGCCTTAAAAACGCAGACAGATTATTCTGTCTCTATTCTGATTTTGCGATCACCGTGTATACCAACTTTTTCCAGATATATGAATCCCACCCAGCGTAACTTTTCCCTCGGCTGTTCTTTTCTCGTAGCCCCCTCTCTCGCCTGGTTTTATCAGACCACCGCCAAAATATATGGATTCACCCTGCTTCATCATGCGTTGAAACCCCTCACCTGCCCCAATGGGGAACTATCCATTCAGCAAGAACGCCTCCAGGCTTTTGAAATCCAGTGCCTGACCGCCACCGGAGCGCCCCACCTGGAAACCCAATATTTTGTGATCTTTTGCCTGCTCTTTTATGCCCTGTCCCTGTTGTTCTTCCTGATTGTTTTTCTTTGGAATAATGCTTCACGCAAAGCCCAAGAAAAAACAGGACCATAAAAAGTGCATTGCACCTTGAATGACTCAACTGTCATTCCGAGCGAAGCGAGGAATCCCTGAAACGAGCCTCTGATCATCCTCCATATTGGAAAGCTGATCATCCTGCGTTACAGGGATTTCTCCCTGCGGTCGAAATGACACATTATGTTTTGTCCCAAATTAACAGCCACCCAGGAGCCTACCCGTGAAAAAGAAATTGTTCTTCAGCTTATTTTTGTTCATCCTCATCAGCCTGACCGCCACCTTTCACCCACTTCGGACGGCGGCCCAGGAACCCGAAACCCCACTCGGTGGCGAAACCCCCACCGTCCTCGTCGATGAAGGCGTCACCACATTCGCCCTCGTCCCCCCGCGCATTCATTGGAACACCTCCCCTGAATGTATCGCAATCCCCGAAAGCCCCACCACCCTCTATGAAGACGGCCCAGAGATCGTCAGCCGGATTGCCACCCACGGCGGCCTCATCCGGGAACTCCTGCGCGTGGATGAGGTACAAGATGAATGTACCCCCTACGCCATCCTCTCCAATCTCATCGCGGATGAAGCCTACGTCTACTGGGTGGACGACACCGGACTGGTGCGCCTGCCCATCGAAGCGAACGATGGCGATCCGCACGAACTCATCAGTGAAGAGCTTGCCCCTTACAGTTTCAATTACCCCGTCGAACTCACCGACGCGGGCAACGCCATCTATGCCAGCGTACACAACCTGGACACCACCTACACCCTCTGGCATGTGGACAAAAGCAGTCAGGTCGCCACCCCGGTCCTTTCCCGCAGTGGGCAAATCGGCAACCTGTCTTTCGACGGCGACTACCTGTATTGGCTCGATCACACAAACGGTTTCGACGGGCTATACCGGACCGAAAAGACCCCCACCAGCTATAACCACCTCATTCTAGGCGCGGCGGTCACAGGCTACACTGCCGAAGGGTTATGGGAATTCTGCCTGATCAGTTGCGTCGAAACCCACTACGTCTTCATCGCCCACGGGGATCATGTGGACCGGTACAACAACCTGACCGGGAGCCTCACACAGAACGTCTACGTCAGCGACAGCCCCGAGCCGGGCGCGGTTGTGTACGAAATGGTGACAGACTTTTCTAACCTGTTTATTTTTGAAGAGCGTCCAACAGACACCTTTCTGCTCAGAGATTTCTACGCCCTGCGAACCGGGCGTATTGGCGGAGAGGTGGATTACTTGTATTCAACCTCTCACAATTTAGATCATCCCCCCCGTAACCTGCGGACAGATGATGAATACCTTTACTGGATTGAAACCTATGGCGCAGAAGCAGGGCAGACCCACCTCCTCACCCTCCCCAACGACGCCGACGCGATGCCCCTCACCAACCTCTTCATTGACGACATGCGCGTCACCCAGGGTATCCAAACCCCGGAAAACGACCTCTTTCTCATCCGCGACCGGCGCACCTTTGTGCAGGTGTTTGCCCAGGCCGAAACCGGGCTGGTTCCGGGCGTCACCGCCACCCTGCACCGGCTGGATGGGAGCGGCAACGTGATCGGCACCGTCTACCCCATCAATCAAAACGGCATGTACCTGACCCTCCTCCCTGTTGAAAACCTGGACTCCCTGCAAGGCAACTTCCTCTTTCAACTTCCCCTGGCCTGGACCACCACCACACCCCTTCGCCTGCGCGCGGTTCTGAACCCCGCCAACAAACCCCTCGAACTGGACGCCGACCGCGCCGACAACGTGCGGGACATGACCTTCACCCTGCTCCCCTCGCCGCGCCTGGAAGTGGACTTTTTTGTCTTGACCTATGGATACACCGAAGACAACATCTACCACGGCTTTACCCCGGATATGCAACGCGACGTTTTCCAAACCTTTGACTGGATCGTCCGCACCTATCCCCTCGCCAGCACCTCCGGCGACGCCACCGACCCCACCCCAGGCTTCCGCCCCAACCTCATCGAAATGAACATGGAATACGCTTTATGGAGCCGCGTCATGCAAACCCATTGGACCTGCTACGTCTATTTTGAAGAGGATGACCGCAGTTTATGCGCCAGCACCTATATCAACAACTACCTCAAGAGCCTCAAATATATGACGCAATCCGATAACGTCTTCTATGGCTTAATGTCCGACGAAGCCAGATTTCCACGGGGAAGCGGCAGTGACGCGGGCGTGGCGAGTGGGCCAGCGGGTGATTTTTGTTGCGGATCATCCGCATGGGATGCCGACAAACGCTACACCGACTGGTACACCGCCCACGAAATCGGGCACGCGCTCGGGCGCGGCCACCCCTTGGAAGGAGCGGAGATTTGTGAACATTCCCCCAGCGATTTTGCTTACCCCCACAACGACGCCCTCATCGGCTCCCCCAGCAACCCCACCATTGGATTCGATCCCGGGGTTCCCATGTTCGGCGTCCCAGCCCAACTCCTCCCCTATGCCTACTGGGCCGATTTTATGAGCTACTGTGCCAACCAGTGGATCAGCGACTACACCTACGAAGAACTCTACGAAACCCTTCTGCTACCCCAGACCCAACCCCTGCAAGCCGCCCCTGCAGGCGCAGAACTGCTCGGCGTATATGGCGTGCTCCTCCCCGACGCGGGCCTCGCCGACCTTCAACTTATCCAACAATTCGATACTGGGGCAACCATCCCGCCGCTTGTCTCTGGCGATTACAGCATCCGCCTCCGCAACAGCGCCGGAACCCCGCTTGCCGACTACCCCTTCACCCCCGAAGACGACGAATACGCGGCCGGTGTGTTCAGCTTTGGGCAGATCGTCTCCTGGGTGGATGGCACCACCACCATTCAAATTGTGGACTTGACGAACAACGCGATCATGGCCGAAGCCCCCGTTAGTGCGAACCCGCCTCAACTCTCCAACGTCGCCCTGCAAAATCCCCCCAACCCCGTCGCGGGCACCGTGACCCTGACGTGGGCGGCCTCCGATCCCGATGGCGACCCCCTCACGTTCGACCTCGCGTACAGCCGTGATGCGGGCGTCACCTTCCACCCCCTTCAGGTCGGTATCACTGGAGATAGCGCCGAAATTGATGCAGACGCGCTCGGTGGGGGCCTCGGCTTCTTTCGTCTCACCGCCTCCGACGGCGTCCACCTTGCCCAGGCCACTTCCCCCGTTTACGTCGTCGCCGCCAAACCTCCCCAACCCTACATCCTCTCCCCCGGCGATGACGCGGTCTTCCAATGGGGACAAACTATTCACCTGAATGGCATCGCCTATGACCTTCAGGATGGCATCCTCGAAGAAGAAAACCTGCTCTGGCGGCTGGGCGACACCCTGATTGCTTTAGGCACAGGCTCCTCCATCACCCTCAACCCCGGCGATTTGCCCGTAGGCACCTCCGAAATCCGCCTGATCGCCACCAACGCTTCAGGAAAGACCGCCTCGACAAGCATCTTCATCACCCTCCACGACGAACTAACCTTCCCTGGCCCCACGCTGGACCTTGGCCCCACTACCTTGAGTTGGCACGTAGCCCCAGGCACCCCCACTCTGCAAACCGGCGACCTGACCGTCACCAACCTCGGCACGGGCACGCTTACCTGGGCGGCCACTACCGACGCCCCGTGGGTGACTCTCTCCGCCACCAGTGGCACGGCCCCGGAAACCTTCACCGTCACCGCCGACCCCGCAGGAATGGTAGATGGCGAAAGCCGGGCCGCGCAGATCACCGTCATCGGGTATGATTCAGAGAATCAAGCCGTTGGCACGCTCATTATCCCCGTGCATCTGTCCGCAGGTGGCATTTGGTTGGATGATGAAGTCGGGATCACGATCTATTTACCGCTCGTCCTCAAACCCGAATGAGAATTCTCCTCACCACCCTTGGCTCCCGTGGCGACGTGCAACCCTACCTGGCCCTTGCAGGGGGGGTGCAACGTGCCGGGCATCACCCCACCCTCGCCGCGCCGGAAAGTTTCGCAGGGTGGATTCAAGCGCACGGGGTGGACGTTGCCCCACTCTCTTTCAACCCGCAGGAGGTGATGCAACGGCTCGGAAAAGGGGGGGGCGGGTTTCGGACGTTGGTCTCAATGCTCAGCCTGCTCAAAACGGGGATGCAAGAAGTGCAAGCCGAAGTATGGCGCGCCGCACAGGCGACGGATTTCCTCATACAGTCAGCGACGGGACTGGGAGCGCTGGAAGCGGCAGACCTCCGCGGCATTCCAGTGGCGTTTGCCTACCTTTTCCCGTTTGCTCCCACCCGTGCCTTTCCTATGTTTTGGCTTCCATACCGGGTTTCGCTCGGCGGCACGTACAACCTGCTCACCCACAACTTGATGGCGCGTCTGCTTTGGCGGTTCGGCGGCGCGGTGAACAACCAATGGCGCAAACAGCTAGGGCTAAAACCCTGGCGCTCCTTCCGTGAGATGATGGCCCATGCCCGTGCGCTTCACACCCCCTTCTTGTATGGATATAGCCCCGCACTCCTCCCCAAACCCGTCGATTGGGACGCTTATCAACATGTCACTGGCTACTGGTTTTTGGACAACCCCGAAGGTTTTCAGCCCCCCGCCGACCTGCTCCGTTTCCTCGAGGAAGGCTCGCCCCCCATCTATCTCGGCTTTGGCAGTATGCACGCAGAAAACCCCACCCGGAATACCCGCCTCGCCCTCCGCGCCCTGGAATTGACCGGACACCGCGGCCTGATCCTGACCGGGTGGGGCGGCATGACCGTACAACCCGCGTCCCCCAACGTGCTGTTCGTGGACAGGGTCCCGCACGAGTGGTTGTTCCCCCGCGTGGGGGCAGTGGTCCATCATGGCGGCGCGGGAACGACCGGGGCGGGCCTCCGCGCGGGGGTGCCGCAGGTCATCGTTCCCTTCGGTGGGGATCAATTTGCCTGGGCCGAACTCATCGTCAAAGCGGGAGTTGGCCCCAAAACCCCGAGTATCCAAAAGCTCACCGCGGAAAAACTTGCCGAGGCCATCCAAACCTCGGTAAAGGATGCTGACCTCCGCACGCGTGCCGCTACATTGGGAGAAAAAATCCACTCAGAAGATGGCCTTGCCCGTGCCGTGGAACGGATAGAAACCTATTCGACAACTTACCGAGCCAATCATGACTGAAAAAATTATCGCTTCTCTTGCCGATGTAACCCCCCTCTGGCTCACAGCCATGCTTACCCAAAGTGGTGCGCTCCAACACGGGGCTGTGGCCGCTTTTGAAGTCGCCCGAGGACGCGGCAACTGGTCCGCCAATGCCCGCCTGACCGTGACCTACACACCCGATGCCCAGGGTGCCTTACCACAACAC
>JABWBV010000465.1 GCA_013359445.1 Anaerolineales bacterium
TGCCCGGCAAAATGACCGGCAAAGTCCGCGACATCTACCGCCCCGAACCCGGCAAACTCCTCCTCGTCACCACCGACCGCCTCTCTGCCTTTGACCGCATCCTCGGCGCGGCCCCGTACAAAGGCCAGGTGCTGAACCAACTCGCCGCCTGGTGGTTTGACCAAATCCACCCCATCATCCCCTCCCACAAACTTTCCCTCCCCGACCCGAACGCCCTCCTCGCCGTCGAAGTCGAACCCTTCCCCGTCGAAGTCATCGTCCGCGGCTACATCTCCGGCGTGACCAAAACCGCCCTCTGGTATCGCTACGCCCTCGGCGAACGGGAAATCTATGGCCACCCCTTCCCCGACGGGTTAACCAAAAACCAACAACTCCCCACCCCCATCATCACCCCCACCACCAAAGGCGGCCCCAGCGGACACGACGAACGCCTCACCTGCGCCGAAGTCGTCGAACAAGGCTACCTCGACGCCGAAACCTGGGACACCGTCCAAAACGCCGCCCTCGCCATCTTCGCCCTGGGCCAGCAAGTCGCCGAAAAAGCCGGGTTGATCCTCGTGGACACCAAATACGAATTCGGTCGCGCCCCGGACGGTCGCATCCTGATCATTGACGAAGTCCACACCCCCGACTCCTCCCGCTACTGGAAAGCCGACACCTACCCCGAACGCCTCACCGCCGGACAGGAACCGGAAAATTTCGACAAAGAATTCGTCCGCCTGGAATACGCCGCCAAAGGCTACCGCGGCGACGGCGAACCCCCCGAAATGCCCGCCGACCTCTGGCTCCGCGTCGCCGAACGCTACATCACCCTCTACGAACGCCTCACCGGGCAGGAGTTTGTGCCGGGTGCATATCCCGTGGGGGAGAGGTTGGCGGGGGCGGTAAATAAGTAGATAAGGTAGATAAAGTAGATAGGGTAAATAAGGTACATACCGTATTTACCCTATCTACCTTATTTACCCTATCTACCCTGTATACACCCCACAAGGATTCCCCATGCCCCCCTCCCCCCTCGCCATCCTCCTCTTCGGCTCCCCCTCCGACCAAGATCACGTCTCGAAAATCGTCGCCGCCCTCGATCACTTCGGCATCGAAAGCGCCCTCCACATTGCCTCCGCCCACAAAACCCCGCGCCGCCTGCTGGATTTGCTCGACGAATACGAATCCAACCCCCGCCCGAAGGTGTACATCACCGTTGCCGGGCGGAGCAACGCCCTCAGCGGCATGGCGGACGCGGCGGTCGCCTCCCCCGTCATCGCCTGCCCGCCGTCCGCCAGCAGTTTCGGCGGCGCGGACATCTACTCCTCCCTCCGTATGCCCTCCGGCGTCAGCCCGATGGTGATCCTCGAACCCGAAAACGCCGCCCTCGCCACCGCAAAAATCTTCGGCCTCCTCGTGCCGGATATTACCGAAAAGGTGAAGGCATACCAGGAAAATCACCAGAAGAGGTTGGAAGAGGCGGATGCAGGGCTGAGGGGATGATTGTTTGCTAACTGGCCCCCGCCTCGGCGATGAAGTCGCCGGGCTACAAGACGACGCCCGTTGAAACGGGCTACCCGAGCCGGATTTATTCGGCGTGGTTTCGTAGCCGGGGGCTTCAACCCCCGGCGGGCTGGAATAAACCGGAACGCGAGATAGAAATATCGTCCCCGCCCGGCGACTTCATCGCCGGGCTACAAAACGACGCCCGCTAAACCGGGCTGAGCCGGATTGATCCGGCGTGGTTTGGTAGCCGGGGGCTTCAACCCCCGGCGGGCTGGAATAAACCGGAACGCGAGATAGAAATATCGTCCCCGCCTCGGCGATGAAGTCGCCGGGCTACCAAATAACGCCCGCTGAACCGGGCTAAGCCGGATTGATCCGGCGTGGTTATGGTAGCCGGGGGACTTCATCCCCCGGCGGGCCGAAAATAATTGAAACGCGAGATTGACAAATCGTCCCCGCCCCGGCGTGGTTTGCGGGGGGGCATCCCCCGACGGGCTAGACTGAACTGAAACGTGAAATTAAGTTTTTCATCCCCAACCCGTTTCAACGGGGCCATGAATTCCCATTCATGGCTATTCCCCAGCCTGACGCAACACCGCCTCGATAACATGCTGGCTAAGGCTGATACTGTTCTCTCTTAATTTGATGATTTCTGGTTGAATGTTTGGTATGAGATTAGCTTGTTTTGCCTTGAGTAAAATCCCCAACGTTCCGATTTTGGGCAGTCCCAATTCGGTAAGTTTTCGTCGCCCCTTTTTCTCGTCCATGAGCACCCAATTGGCGTTCAGTTCGCGGGCTAAAACAATGGTCTCCGCCTCACCCGCATCGAGTTCATCGAGCAACACAGCAACGGCAAGGCGATCTTTGACCGGAACGACAGAAATCCAATGGGCGCGGGCAATCTCAAGTTTTGCCCCTCCACTTTCACGCCCTTTCGTTACGGTTTCGTCGAAAACAGCTTGGGCAATCGTGATTTCCCCAAAAAATTGGCGTAGCAAATCAAACCGCCAATACTCGCCAATCCGATCAAAGGTGTCGCATTCGAAACGGTAATCATGTCCCCTGTATTTTTAAAGCCTCTACCGCCGAAAATTCTTCCGCGAGTTCCTCATCCGAATAATCCAGGTATGCAATCCCGCGCTGGCGCAACAAATCGAGAAACTCACTCCGCGTTATGTTCAACAAACTTGCCGCTTTTCCAGACGAAATACGTTCCTCTGTGAACAACGACAGCACCAGCCATTCTGTTGCCCGCCGCTGGACTTCTATTTTGCCAATTCCGAAGTTGAGTAAAGGAGTTGGCAATCGGATTTCAAGAATTGTATCTGACATCATTTCATTCCTTATCGTTCCGTGATGTGGAAATTATACCTGATGCTTGCATCTCTCTCCCCAACCCGTTTCAACAGATTTCCCCTCCGAGCCCAAGAATCCCCATTCGTGGTAAAACCATCCCTTGCTCGATTCCCCACCCCCTAGCCCTCCCCCTATTTACCTTCTCTACCCTCTCTACCCTATATACCTTGTCTACCCCCTTCCCCCCCCCCTCCTCCCTCTCCGAAGAATGCGGCGTCTTCGGCATCTCCACCATCCACAATGACGTCGCCAGGCTCACCTACTTTGGCCTCTTTGCCCTCCAACATCGGGGGCAGGAGGCCGCCGGGATTGCCGTCAGCGATGGGCGCACGATGCAGATGCACAAAGGCGTCGGCCTCGTCTCGCAAGTGTTTGACGAAACCCTCATGCAGGACATGAAAGGCGACTACGCCATCGGCCACACCCGGTACTCCACCACCGGCTCCTCCCACCTTCGCAACGCCCAACCCTTCCAACTCGAAACCCGTCACGGCCCCATCGCCCTCGCCCACAATGGCAACCTCGTCAACGCCGCCGAACTGCGGGAAACCCTCTTCGCCCGCGGCGTCCCCCTCACCTCCTCCTCCGATAGCGAAGTGATGGCCGTCATGCTCGCGGGTGCGCCCGGGGATACGATGATGGATCGCATCGCATATTGCATGGTTCAATGGGTGGGCGCGTACTCGCTCGTCATCCTGACCCGTGACGGGGTGTACGCCGCGCGCGACCCCTGGGGGTTACGTCCCCTGACCGTGGGCGCGATGCCCGAATGGGGGCACGCCGTCGCCTCCGAAACAGGCGCGCTGGAAACGATTGGCTGTACCGCCGTCCGCGAGGTCAAACCCGGCGAAATCGTCGCCCTGCACAAAGCGGCATTGATCGTCCGGCAGGCGCTCCAACCCAAAAAACAGCTCGCCCTCTGTACGTTTGAACACGTCTACTTCTCCCGCCCGGATAGCCTGTGGGACGGGAAAGTCGTTCACAACGTTCGGGTGCGGTTGGGTGAACGGCTTGTCGCAGAGGCCCCCGTCGAGGCCGATCTTGTCATCCCCGTGCCGGATTCGTCCATCCCGGCGGCGATTGGCTACGCGCGCGCCAGCGGGATCCCGTTCGAGATGGGCCTGATCAAAAACCGCTACATCGGGCGGACGTTCATCCAGCCGTCGCAGGAAATGCGGGAGCGGGGGGTGTACATGAAATTTAACCCCGTGCCGACAGTGTTGGAGGGGAAACGGGTTGTGGTGATTGACGATTCCATTGTCCGGGGCACGACCTCCCGCCGGTTGGTGAACATGCTCCGGGACGCGGGCGCCGCGGAAGTCCACATGCGGATCACCTGCCCCCCCATCACCCACCCCTGTTTCATGGGCGTGGACATGCCCACCCACGAAGAACTCATCGCCCACAACATGTCCCCCGCCGAAACCTGCGAATTCATCGGTGCGGACAGCCTGCATTACCTCTCCCTGGAAGGGATGATGGAGGCGATTGACAGCCCGACCGGGTATTGCAACGCGTGTTTTACGGGTGTGTATCCGTTTCCCGTCGGGGAGGGGGTGGGGAAAGAGGTGTTGGAGATGGCGATATGAACCTCCTCCTCCTCGGTTCCGGCGGACGTGAACACGCCCTCGCGTGGAAACTCGCCCAATCGCCCCTCCTCACCCACCTCTACGCTCTCCCCGGCAACCCCGGCATCGCCCAATACGCCGAAATCCTCCCCGGCTCCCTCACCGACCTCCCCGGCATCGTCGCCCTCGCCTCCACAAAAGCGATAGACCTCGTCATCGTCGGCCCGGAAGACCCCCTCGCCGCCGGCATCACCGACCATCTCCTCGCCGCCGGCATCCCCACCTTCGGACCCTCCCAGGCCGCCGCGCAATTGGAAAGCTCCAAAGCCTTCTCCAAAGCCTTCATGGCCCGCCACAACATCCCCACCGCCCGTTATCAGTCCTTTACGGATTTTGACGCCGCGCTGGCATATTTCAGGCAGTGGTCAGTGGTCAGTGGTCAGTCTTCAATTCCTAATTCCCAATTCCTAATTCCCAATTCCCAATTTCCCGTCCTCAAAGCCTCCGGCCTCGCCGCCGGAAAAGGCGTCATCCTCCCCGAAACCCTCGAAGAAGGCGAAAGAGCATTGCGCGAAATCATGCTCGACAAACGTTTTGGCGACGCGGGTGCAGAAGTCGTCATCGAAGAACGTCTCACCGGGCGGGAAGTGTCCATCCTCGCGTTCAGCGATGGCAAAACCGTCGTCCCCATGCTCCCCGCGCAGGATCACAAACGCCTGCTCGATCACGACGAAGGCCCTAACACGGGCGGGATGGGCGTCTTTGCCCCGTCCCCCTACTGCCCCCCCGAATTGATCCAGCAAGCGATGGAAACCGCCATCCAACCCGTTATTGACGGAATGCGCGCCGAAGGCCACCCGTTCGTCGGTGTGCTGTTCGCAGGACTGATGCTCACCCCGAACGGCCCCAAAGTCCTCGAATACAACTGCCGCTTTGGTGACCCCGAAACCCAGGCCGTTCTCCCCTTGCTCGATACCGACCTGATCGACATCATGCTCGCCTGTATCGATGGGAAACTTGACCAAATCGCCCCCACCATTCGCTGGAAAGAGGCCGTGTCCGTCTGTGTCGTCCTGGCCTCAGGCGGCTACCCGGACAGCTATCCCAAAGGTCTCCCCATCACCGGGCTGGATGCTTTGCCAGAAAACGTAATCGCCTTCCATGCCGGGACAGCTTACCCCCCACAGTCCCCCCGCGGGCGGGGGGAGGAGAGGGGGGTGGTAACGAACGGTGGGCGTGTGCTTGGCGTCACCGCCGTTGCCCCAACCATGTCCGAAGCCCGTGCCCTGGCATATCAAGGCGTTGAGCACATCCATTTTGAAGGGATGCAATATCGCACGGATATTGCAGGTGAGTCACGCGATGGAATATAATTTTAGAACCCTATTGAATCAGGATCTGTAGGGATTTGAAGATGGCACTTGTCAATTATCAAGATAGTTTGCGGGCTGCAAAACCAATAGGTACGCCGAAAAAATAATTAATCTCAAATGGGAGTGTAGTGGAAATGGAAAAGAGTCTGTCAAAAGGTACAAAATATTTAAGCAAAAATTTCAAACATTAATGACCAGTAGAAGATATTAACTA
>JABWBV010000466.1 GCA_013359445.1 Anaerolineales bacterium
GCCCCTCCGCGGTCATCAGCGTTCCCGCCTCTTCCCCTCAAGAAGAGCACCCCCTCTCTGACGAGACCCCCTCCACCATTCCACCAGCCAACGAACCAACGAACCAACCAACCAACGAACGAACCAACCTCCCACCCTCCCCCCGCCGCCCCAAACCCCCCAAAGATTCCAAACCCTCCCCTGTTGGCCCCGCGCTCCTCGCCATTGGCCGCGCCACGCGCGAGGCCTTCCGCCAGTTGGGGTACAGCCTCCGCGCGTTGCTCACCCGCCTTCTCCCCGGCAGTGATCTCTTCACCATCCCCGCTTCCACGATGATCTTCATCGCCATTGCCGTCCCCATCGTCCTCTCCATCATCGCCCTCTTCGTCTACCAGCAACAAGGCCTGGCGCGGCAATACGATTCCAACCTCCAATATGCCCAAGCCGCCAAACTCGATGCCCAGGGCAAAACCACCCCCGCAGACCTTCGCACAGCCTGGGGCGCGGTCATCACCTACCTCGATCAGGCCGAACAATACCAAACCACCCCAGAAACTACCGCCCTGCGCCTCGAAGCCCAAACCATCCTTGACCAACTCGACCTCATCGTCCGCCTGAGCTACGTCCCTGTCCTCGCCACACCCCTCGGCGAAAACGTCGTCATTAGCCGCATGGCCGCCTCTGCCGACAACCTCTACCTGCTCAATCGCGACGGAGGCAACGTCGTCCGCGTTTGGCAAAGCGGGCGGGGTTACGAGACCGATCAAACTTTCCGCTGTGGCCCGTTGCCCAACGAAAGTCTCATCGTCGGCCCCCTGATCGACCTCGCCGTTCTGCCCCCCGTCAACTACCTCGACGCGCAAGTCCTCGGCATGGACGCGAACGGCATCCTCGTTTACTGCCTCAACGAAGCCGACGCCCCTATCCCCGTCCCCCTCTTCCCGCCCGATAGCAACTGGGGCAGTCCCCGCGCCTTCGCCCTCGATAACGACATCCTCTACGTCCTCGACCCGCAAACCAACGCCGTCTGGGTGTACTACGGACAAAACTCCGAATTCACCACCCGCCCCCGCCTTTTCTTCGACGCCGACGTGCCCCCCATGACCGACGTGATCGACCTCGCCGTAGATCGGGGTGAACTCTACCTCTTGCACCAGGACGGGCACGTGACGATCTGCACTTTCGGCTTTGACATCCAACCCACGCGATGCACCGATCCCGCCCCGTTTACCGACGCCCGCGCGGGGTTGGAAAGCGGCGCGACGATCCCGGCCACCCTTGTGGGCACCCAGTTCGCCGAGATCGCCTTCACCCCCCCGCCCGACCCCTCCATCTACTTGCTCGATCCGCTCCAGCAAGCGATCTACCACCTTAGCCTGCGCCTCACGCTCCAACGTCAATACCGCCCCCAACTCACCGGCGACACCCCGCGCAATACCGCCCCCACTGCCTTTGTGATTAGCCCCAATCGCCTCGCCTACCTTGCGTTTGGCAACCAGGTTTGGGTAGCGTCGTTGCCATAAGCTCGTTGGTGGGTATAAGTGCTGACTCAATGAATGATTCTCTCCCCCGCTCCTTTTTTTCTCGCCCCACCTTGCAAGTCGCCCGCGACCTCCTCGGGGCGCGGTTGGTGCACGTGGAAAACGGTGTGCGTCTTTCCGGCCTCATTGTCGAGGCCGAAGCCTATGTGGGGGAAACCGACCTGGGGTGCCACTCCAAAGCCGGACGCACCCCCCGCACGGCGGTGATGTACGGCCCACCGGGGCATGCCTACGTCTACTTCACCTACGGGATGCACTGGCTCTTTAACGTGATCACTGAGGATGAAGGCTTCCCTGCCGCGGTGCTGATCCGGGCTGTTGACCCCACCGAGGGGATCGAGATCATGGCCGCGCGCCGCGCCGGACGTCCGCGCAAGGATTGGACCAATGGCCCCGCCAAACTCACCCAGGCGATGGGGATCAGTGCCCCGTTCAACGGCCTGGACCTCTGTGCCCCCGACAGCCCCCTCTTCTTCGAACCCGGCGATCCAATCCCCGACGCCCGCGTGACCACCACCCCCCGTGTGGGGTTATACACTGTGCCAGAACCGTGGAAGTCCATTCCGTGGCGTTTTCTGATATCCCCCTCTTAGGAGAAACCTATGTCTTTACTTGCTGGAAAAACCGCCCTCATCTTCGGCCTCGCCAACAATCGATCCATCGCTTGGGGCATTACCAAAGCCTTTCACGATCATGGGGCGAATATTGGGTTGAGTTATGCGGGCGAAATGCTTGAAAAACGCGTCAGGCCCCTTGCGGTTGAGATTGGCGCTACCTTTGTCGAGCCTTGCGATGTTTCGAAAGATGAAGATATCGCCGCCATTGCCGAAAAAGCCAAAGCAGAATTCGGCACGATTGATATTCTGGTCCATGCCGTGGCTTATGCAGGCCGGGAAGAACTCTCCCGCCCGTTTGTGCAAACCAGCCGCGCGGGTTTCCAGACGGCGATGGACATCAGCGTGTACTCGTTCGCCGCGCTTGCCAATGCCTTCCGTGGGATCACCAATCCTGGCGGGGCGTACCTGACCCTATCCTATTACGGCGGGGTGAAAGTGGTGCCCAGTTACAATGTGATGGGGGTTGCCAAAGCCGCGCTCGAAATGACCACGCGCTATCTGGCGTATGATCTCGGCCCGTCCAAAATCCGTGTCAACGCGATTTCTGCTGGCCCGATCCGCACGCTGGCCGCCGCCGGGGTGGGCACGTTCAAAAAGCTCTACAAACAATTTGTAGAAGTGGCCCCCTTGCATGAGAACATCACCATCGAAGATGTTGGCAACTCTGCCGTGTACCTCTGTTCCGACCTGGCCTCCAAAGTTACGGGCGAAATTCACTATGTGGATAGCGGGTTCAACGCTATCGCCGTCCCCGAAGATGTGGAAGATCGAACGTAGAATACTTCCCCTCATTCACTATCCCCTCATTCACTATCCCCTCATTCACTATTCACTATTCAAAATTCCCAATTCCTAATTCACCATGTTCCGTCGCCGCGCTGATCCCGAACCTATACCCCATGCTCCCATCGAACGCGTCACCTCTGTCCTGGGGGCGGATACGGTTTGGCATGGGCGGTTGACCGGAAGCGGTGGGGTGCGGATCGAGGGGGCGTTTGAAGGGGAGATTGTTTTGCAAGGGTTATTAGTCATTGGCGACCGCGGGCGCGTGACGTGCGAAAACGTCCGCGCCCACACCGTCGTCGTAGCAGGGAATTTGAAGGGGAACATCACCGCTGAAAAGGTTGAAATTCGGAGTACGGGCCGCGTGTGGGGGGATGTGACCACGATGGCGTTTGCCACGGAGGAGGGGGCGTTTTTGCGGGGGAAGATTACGATGGAGGAGAAGATTGAGTGGGAGGGAGAGGTAGACTCTGAATAGTTAGCGTGGCGATGGCCCTCTCCTCCCGGATTGACAGTCCCAGGCTGACTACTAGATTTGCTAAGGTGGTTTGATCTTGACAGTTTCGATGCTCGCATTTATCCTTAGCGCCAGCTTAGAGACATGAGCCACCATAAAGCGCAGGGGGGATACCCCAACGAGAAACGCCACCCACCTGCCAAAACAGGTGGGTTTTTTGTTCTCTGGGTAAAACTCAAATTGGGAGACTTTCATGCGCGCCACTCACTCACTCACTCACTCACTTCGCGCCCGCGTAAGGTTATGGACGGTTCACATCCTGCATGTCTGTCTGGTGCTGGCGCTCTTACTCCCGAATGCGACGGGGTTGATCGCTTTGGCAAATGAGGAAACTGCTCAAGTAAATTTGAATAGTGACCCTACCCCACCAGCCGTTTTGCAAGCAAACCCTCAAATCAATGATAGGGGAGAAACGATAAGCTATGCTCCACCCAAAATCCATCGTCCTGAGCCACGTATTGGCACCCACCCAGATTCCACAAATGTAGATGCTGCAGACGGGTCTCGAACGCCTACAACCACTTCCCCCTGGAATACAGTTGGAAGTGCCTATGAAGCTACTGGCGGTCGGATCATTTTGACCCAAAATGAAAATTTTGACGCAGCTGGTGCAGCCTGGAATACCCGGCAATTAGATCTGACCCAAAATTTTTCCTTAGCCTTTCGTATATATTTAGGCAGTAACGGGGTTGTGACAGACACTGTTTTTGGTCTTCATGATACCGGTGCGGATGGCATCGTTTTTGCCTTACAAAGTGAAGGGATGGATGCGCTTGGAGGGGCGGGCAGAAATCTGGGATATGACCGTCAAACGACTTGTTGTAGCCCGGAAACGGTGGGTATTTCCCCTTCGATTGGCATTGAGTTTGATACCTTTTACAATGCAACTTTTGGGGATAAATTAGATCCTTTATTTATCAAAGATCATTTCTCCTTTAGTAAAAATGGGAGTGCAATTCATAACACAGGGAATGGTGGCATTCCGCTCTTTTTTAATGAAATTGAGGATAGCAATCTTGAGGATGGACGGACACATAGTCT
The DNA here is from genome assembly GCA_013359445.1 of Anaerolineales bacterium. Lineage (GTDB taxonomy): Bacteria > Chloroflexota > Anaerolineae > Anaerolineales > JABWBV01 > JABWBV01. The sequence goes on from JABWBV010000466.1 coordinate 4,479, forward strand.
TTGGGTGCGTTGGAATGCGAGTCAAGAAACTTTATCCATGTATCTGGACAGTCGTTTTCAAGGCGAACGCCAGTACGATGTTTCAAGCATTTTTGGCGCTCAAACAATGGTATGGTATGGCTTTATCGGATCAACTGGGGCAGATGCCAATCTTCAATATTTTTATGAGGTCTCGCCCTTAGACCCAGATTTTGGAGCGAGTTCTAAAGGGGATACATGTGAAGCGCACGCCTATCAAGATGCTCAAGGACATCAAGGCGGCCCCATTAACACAATGACAGGAGGCTTAGATTATTCAGTCACGGATCTTTCTTTTCCAACTATCGCTGGGCCTCTGTCCTTTGAACGATATTATTCGTCCCTGGTCACAGAAACTTTTACGTCTACGTTAGGGTATGGGTGGACGCACAACCATGCGGCCCGGCTAACTTTCTCCCAAACCGTTACAACGACAACGGGTGTGACGAACACCGTTGTCTTATTTAAGGCCAATACAGCTAATCAATACTGGTTTATTCCGAATGGAGACGGTACTTTTACCCCCAACGAAGGGTTATGCGCCCAGCTAATCTTTGATGGTGATGAAAATTATACCGTCGTCGATAAAACTCAGAACCAATTTGTTTTCGATTTGCAAGGCAAGCTCTTGTACAGAGAAGACGCACACGGAAATACATTCACCTATGAATATGGGACCATTAGCGGAGTGGAACGCTTGGTAAGGGTTTGGGATAACCAGTCTGGTAATTATCTGGATTTCTACTATGATGACACAAATGATCTACCTCTTCGTCTCGTCCAAGTCAGTGATTATGCGGGTAGGGAAGTTGATTTTTCGTATGATTTGACTACTGGAAATCTGATTACAGTTACAGATATTCTCGATCAGCGTTGGACCTATGCGTATACCGCTTCGACCAACGACCCCAATGCACCTTATCTCCTGGCTGGAGTGTACGATCCACAATATCACACGCTGGAGCGAACCGAATATGATGCTCAGGGCCGGGCGGTACGCCAATACAATGGGCCTGACACCAGCGATTTGGTTCTTAAATTAATTTATACTACCACTCAGGGAATCAGTACTACGCTTGTGGTGGATTATATAGACGGCCAACCTTATACGCGTACCCACGCTTATGATGGGCGCAACACTCTCATCGCTGAAAGTGATACGTTTACAAAAACCTACGATGCCAACTTCAACCCTGATTTGATCACGGACCCATTGAAGCACACAACCAGGATGAATTGGAGCGAAACCGGGAATCTTGAAACCGTCATAGATGCAAAGGAAGGCCGCACAGATATGACCTATGATGCGCTCAACAATCTGACCTCAGTGATGGATGCCTCCGGCTATCTCACGACTTACACGTATAACGGCAAATGGCTCACAAAGGTAACCGATGCCCTTACAAACACCACCCTCTATACGTATACAGATAACCTGCTCGCCGCCACGCAAGATCAGAATGGCAATCTTACCAGGTTTGCGTATG
>JABWBV010000467.1 GCA_013359445.1 Anaerolineales bacterium
GTATTGGAGCTACAAGTCCCTATTCGCCCCCATGAAACCCGTTGGTACGCCACCCATACCATGCGAACCATCTGGCAAGAAGCCCCAGCCATCCTGACCATTGCCTATGATATTACCGAGCGCAAAGCGACAGAAGAAGCCCTCCACGAAAGTGAAGAACGTTACCGTCAATTGTTTGAAGCCGAATCCGATGCCATTTTCCTGATTGACAACCAATCCGGGAAAATCCTGGAAGCCAACAGCGCGGCAGTTTCCCTTTACGGATTTTCTCGCCAAACCTTACTGACGATGAAAAACTCTGACCTCTCCGCCGAGCCAGAAGCCACCCAACGCGTCACCCAAATCACCCCACCCAACCCCGAAAACATCATCAACATCCCCCTACGCTGGCACAAAAAGCAGGACGGCACTGTTTTTCCCGTCGAAATCACAGGCCGCTTTTTCCAATGGCAAGGCCGGGAAGTCCACATTGCCGCCATCCGCGACATCACCTTCCGCCATGAAGCCGAAGCCCGGATCCTCGCCCAACAAAAACAACTGGAAGAAGCCAATGCGCGTCTCAAAGCCTTAGCAAACAAAGACCCCCTCACCGCCCTCTTCAATCGCCGCGCGTTCGACGAACGTTTGAAACAAGAAATGGCGCATGCCTCCCGCCAGGCCAGTCCCCTCTCTGTTGTGCTGGTCGATATTGACTTTTTCAAAACCTACAACGACACCTTCGGTCATCCTGCCGGAGATGAGGTCCTCCAAAGCCTGGCAAACCTTCTCGAAAAATATTCCCGCACCGACGATTTTGTCGCCCGCTACGGAGGCGAAGAATTTATTCTGCTCCTGCCCCACACCACCCCCAAAGGCGCAATCCAATTTGCCAATCGGTGCCGCCAGGCCATCGAAAGCCACCCCTGGCCCCGGCAAGGCATCACCGCCAGCTTTGGCATCGCCACTCTCCCCCTCAAATCTCCTATATCCGCACACGAACTGGTCACCGCCGCCGACCGGGCCTTGTACCAGTCCAAAAAAATGGGCCGCAATCGAGTGACGCACGCGCAAAACTGCGATACCATACAATCCTAATCTAATTTTGAGTACAACCATGCAAACAAACCCTGCCCTCGGTTATTTCGAAGACCTCTTTCCCCTCCTACCCGTCCCCATCGCCCTCCTCGCCTACCGCCTGCGCGACCTGATCGAAAACGTGGCCCCCAAAGCCGTCGAAATGCCCAACCCCAAAGAACATCACGCCGACTACGGCCTCGGCCCCAACCGGCGCGAATTTTTCAGCTACCTCTGCCCAATGGATACATGCGTCCGCCTCGGCTTTTATTACGGCGATGCCCTCCCCGACCCTGCAGGCTTATTGATCAAAGAAGGCAAAGGCATACGCCACATCCAACTGACCACCCTCGCCGACGTAGACCGCCCCGAAATCCGCGCCCTCCTACAGGCCGCCGTTGCCGAACGCAAAACCGTCTTAGGCCTCCAGTAACCGTATTCTCCACCCTTCTTACGATTGGTCAGTCCCAAGAACCTATCTTCCGTCCGATGTTTAATCACTCCATCCCTAAACTCAACCACGCTCAAATCCATGCGCTGTGCCAACGGGGCTTTGGCTCAGGAGTCAACGTCAAGACCATTCGTGAATTAAGCAGTGGCACTTTAAACGAAACCTACCTCATCAAGTTTCCGGGACGCGCCAAAACCATCCTACGCGTGGCCCCGCCCCATTCCCCCGACCTCTTTTGGGACGATATCGCCCTCATGCGGCGTGAACATGCCATGCGCCCCTTTTTTGCCGCCATCGCCCCCCTCATGCCCAAAATCATCCTCACCGACTTTACGCACCAACTCATCGAACGAGATTACATCTTTCAAACGGTCCTCGAAGGAGACCGATGGAGCGACATCGAAACCGACCTCACACCAGAAGAAAACGCCGAACTCTGGCGACAGTGCGGTGTCCTCCTCAAAAAACTTCACACCACCACTGGAGAATGGTTTGGCTACCCCTACCCAGGCTTTCACAACCGTTGGCAAGATGCCATTCTCGAACGATTTGCCCGCATCTCCCAGAGCATGGAGGCGCAAAAACTGCCGAATCCCGACTTCGAGGCTATCTTAAAGCTTGTCCACGCCCAATCCGCTCTCTTCGACGAAATTGTCCTGCCACGCCTCTTGCACGGTGACTTGTGGACGTTCAATTTACTGATCACCCGCGACGAACGCGGGCCACAGATCACTGGAGTTTTGGACCCCGACCGGGCCTGGTGGGGTGATCCTCAAGCCGATTGGCTCATGTTTTTATTTGCCATCCGGCGCGAGACCCCAGGCTGGCAGACCCGGATCGCCGCCTTTGAAGAGGGCTACGGCCCCCCGGACGAAGCACCCACTTCCCCCTACGCCAGTCAATTCCGCCAAATCATCTACAAAGCAATGTACATTGGCCTCGCGGCCCTTTGGAGTGCAAAACACAAAAACGAAGAAGATATGGCCCGCGCCAACGAAGAATTACACCAACTTGCACAAATGTTAGCGAGTTAAGAAAAAACGTACCAGCTCAAGCATAGAGTGGAAACTCCCTTTTTTCGAGCTAATCTCGCCCCTGGCTGAGTAGTTACGAAATATCATTATTCCCTTATGAGTCAAAAGATATTCAAATGTTTGAAGAAATTCGCCCTTACATCCCACTTCTCATCCCCATTCTGATCCTCCAATTGATTCTCATGATCACCGCCCTCGTAGACCTCTCGCGGCGGGCGCAAACGCGCGGCCCCAAATGGGTCTGGGTCCTCGTGATTCTATTCATCAACCTCATCGGCCCCATCATTTATTTCGTCGCAGGACGCCAGGAAGAATGAACCTCACATCCGCCATCGCATGTGAAGGTCTCAGTAAACGTTACAAAGACGTAGTCGCCCTGAATGACCTCACCCTCTCCGTGCCCTATGGCGCGATCTTCGGTTTCCTGGGCCGAAACGGGGCGGGAAAAACGACCACTATGCGCCTCCTCGCGGGGTTAGCCATCCCCTCTGCGGGACGCGCATGGATCGCTGGGCGAGAAACCACCCAAACCGCCTCAGGCAGTGCCAATTCCCTCGCCCGCACCCAATTCGGCTATCTGCCCCAAGACCCCGCTTTTTACACCTGGATGTCCGCCCGCGAATACCTCGACTACATCGGCCAAATTCAGGGCCTTGCCCCAGACGAACGTAAACGGCAAATCGCCGAACTCCTTGACCTCTCCGACCTGAAAGACGCCGCCAAACGCCGGATTGGGGGCTTCTCCGGGGGGATGCTCCAACGCTTGGGAATTGCCCAGGCCCTGATCGGCCATCCCCCCGTCCTGCTCCTCGACGAACCCACCAGTGCCCTCGACCCCGCGGGGCGGCGGGAAGTCCTCGACATGATCGCCCGCCTTCAGGGGCAAACCACCGTCTTCCTCTCCAGCCACATTCTCACCGACATCGAACGGGTTTGCGACACCCTTGCCGTCCTTCATAAGGGCCAATTGATCCTCGTCTCCGGGCGGGATGAACTGCTCGAAAAATATGCTGTCAACGCCGCCGAAATCGAATTCGACACCCCTGCCGACGCCCTCATGCCTCTGCTCGAAACGCTCCGCGCCCTCCCCTGGGTGGCCAGCCTGACCCAAGATGGTGCGACCCTCCGGCTCCTGGTCCACGACCTAGCCCGCGCCAAACAAGAACTGCTCCCCCTGATTGTTGCTCATCACCTGCCTCTCAATCGCTACGCATGGGTCCGCCCCACCCTGGAAGAAATTTTTCTACAACTTAGCACCTCATAAAGTAAGTTTTCACAGGTTTGCACACGCGACAAACTTCAAAAGCCTTCCTTAACAAAACACTTAGTACCTAACCCGCACCTTAATTCGCAAATGCTTATCCTCGCCTATCTTCTTTCTATCTTCCTGATGATCAGTCTGCCCGTCCTTTTTGCGGCAGGTTGGCGGCGTATGCACCCCACGCCCTGGGTCTTATTCTGCCTGGGAAGCCTGACCTTCTTCCTCTCCCAAGTTGTCCACCTCCCCCTCAACCACTGGCTGACCACGATAGGAATGCTCCCCCCCACAGGCGAGACGACTTTCCCCGTCTGGCGCACTGCCCTCACGCTGGGGCTAACCGCCGGGTTGTGCGAGGAACTGGCCCGCGCGGGGGGGTACGCCTTCTTGCAAAAGTGGAAACCCGCCTGGTTACGGTTTCAGGATGGGGTTATGCTTGGGTTGGGGCACGGCGGTTTTGAGGCAATGGCGATAGGTGGGGTACTCACCGCCGCGGGGGTCAGTGCCTTGCTTCCGTTGATTGGGACAGATTTAACAACCCTGGGTCTCCCCCCTGCACAAATTGAAAACATACAATTCCAGCTAGATAGCCTGACTGCCAACCCCCTCTACGCGGGCATCCCCCTGCTGGAAAGATTAATTGCGATGGCCGCTCATGTGAGCTTCTCCGTACTGGTTTGGCAGGCGTTTGCGCGTGGGCAATTTCGACGCGATTGGTTTTTTATTCCGCTCGCGATTCTGTACCACACCCTGCTTGACTTCGTGGCGGTGATGGGCGTGAACTATTTTGGGGAGAATATTTTTCTGCTAGAGTTGATGTTTGCCGGGGTGGTGCTTCCCGGGGCGGGGTGGGTTCTCTGGCGGGCGCGTCAGGAGCCAGTGCCCCATTTGGCCGGGAATTTGCGCGGGGAGTGGCGTGTCTTTTGGATCGCAACCGCGAAGGAATTTCGCCAGCTTTGGCGCACGAATCGGTTGCTGGTGATGGGCGCGGTCTTTCTCATTTTTGGCATGGGATCACCCCTGTTGGCGAAACTGACCCCGGAAATTTTACGGTCCGTGGAAGGAGCTGAGTTATTCGCTGATTTGATTCCGACCCCTACGGCTGGGGATGCCATGGCGCAGTATCTTAAAAACTTATCCCAGTTTGGGTTTATTCTCGCGGTTTTGCTGGTGATGGGCACGGTCGTTGGCGAAAAGGAGCGGGGCATTGTGCCGATGATTTTAAGTAAGCCGATGCCGCGTTGGGCTTTTATTTTGAGTAAATTTGCCGCGCAGGGGGGGATGTATTTGGGTGGTTTTGTCCTGGCCGGGGCAGGCGCGTATTATTACACGGTGATTCTGTTTGGGGCGTTGGATTTTGGGGGGTTTGTGCTATTGAATGGGCTTTTGTTTTTGTGGTTAATGACCTTTGTCGTGATGGGGTTGTTGGGCAGTGTGTTGGCCCGTTCGACAGTTGCGGCAGGCGGAATCGGGCTGGGGCTATCGGTGGGGCTGATGCTGTTGGGAAGCCTGCCTCAGTATGGGGCGCTGTTCCCCGGCGGCTTGCTAACATGGGCGACACAGGTAGGCATGAAGGCGGCTGGAGCCTCGGCGTCCGCTTTGAGCGGGGGGTTGGGGGCCAGTCCCACGCTGGCGCAGGTGACAGCCGTAAAGCATCGGTATGCGGGTGCTCTACCGGCGACTGTGCGCGAGTTCGAGGGGTTCCTGCGGGATGCCGGCTTCTCCAGAACGGACGCGACGGCCATAGCGTCGCATGGTTTCAAGGGGTCTCTTCAGCGCGAGGCTGACGGAGGCGACGCCGAAGGTGAACTGGATACCGGACTGCTGCTGAGCGCACGTGTTGCGCTGGAGCAGTTCCGGGCAACACTCATCGGAGGCTAGACAATGAACAAGCTCCAACTGCTCGCGGCTCAGATCGCGGGCAAGGTGGCGGAGGCCGAGGGCATCCTCAAAGCCGACAATCCGTCAACCGAAGACGTAACGCGTGCAACCGCTCTGCTCGACGAAGCCAAAGCGCTCAAAGTCGAGCATGACGCGCTCGAAGCGTCTATGAAGGCGCAAGCTGAACTGCGCGCCTGGGTATCGGTGCCGACGGCACCACCGCCTGCTCCGGAGACTAAGGCCGCGACTGAACCTCAGCGTGTTGAGGGCCGCGCAAGCGACCTGAAGCACATCAAACCGAAG
>JABWBV010000016.1 GCA_013359445.1 Anaerolineales bacterium
TAGAAAAAGCGTTAAGGGGCTGAGACGCGAGCCAACACCCGCGGCCAGAATCATTGCTTTCATGGGGAACTCCTTTCGGTAGGTGGGGGAGAAAAGGGAGTCTGTGAGGCACTTTCAAGATTTTCGTACAAATGAAACACATGGTGCATCCCAGCTAATTCTAACGTGCGGCGCAAGTCACGCCCCAAACCGGCCTGCCGCAGTTCCCCCCCTTTGCTCGCCGCCTGACGGTGCGTGGCCAGCATGACGGCAATGCCACTGCTATCGAGAAATTCGGTCTGGTGAAAATCGGCGATCAGTCGGGGCGAGGCCGCCACTTCCGATTCGAGCGCGGCGCGGATGGCCTGCGCGTTGGTCACCTCCAGGCGGGGTGGCATCCGATACACCTTCCACGCTCCCGCGGGGGAGGCCACCCCCAACGCCTCTGTATGTGGCTCGGGCGCCTCTCCCAGGTTGAAAAACCGATCCAGCCGGAGAAGTTCTATCGAACGCCGCACGTTGGGCTGGAGATGGGTCAGCACCAGATCGCCCCCGGCGGCCCGCGCGGCTTTGCTCAACGCGACCAGGGCACCCAAACTGGCGGAATCCATAAATGTGACCCCGCTCAAGTCTAGCGACAAGCTGGGGGTTTGTGCCAGGGCGATCTCGATCTGTTTTTGGAAGTTTTCCCGGTTTGCCACCGTCAGTGCCCCGGAAAGGCGCAGGGGGGCGGAGGCGGGGGTGCCGTTTGCCGCTTTTTCGGGCAGGGTGAGTGGCTCAAACTTGCGCCCGCCCGCTTGCCGCACCCATTGGGCCAGGAAAAAACGCCCAAACTGGAAAATATCCACCACATAACGCCGCCACATCCGGCGCGGCTCCTGAAGCAAACGGTATAGCCATTCCAGCCCGGACGTTTGCATCCAGGGCGGGGCACGGCGCACTTCCCCGGCAATGAAGTCGAACGTGCCGCCAATGCCAATACAGACCGGGACGCCCAGTTCCTGCAAATGCATGTGGATCCACTTTTCCTGCTTCGGATTGCCAAACGCAACCAGCAAAATATCCGGGCGCGTCTGGCGAATGCGGTCGAGCAGGTCGGGTTCCATGTCGAAAATGGTGCTGAGGGGCGGGGAATAGACCCCGGCCACCTGCAAAGTGGGGTGGCGGGTGGTGAGAATTTCCGCGGCCCGCGCGGCCACCCCCGGACGTGCGCCCAAAAAATAAATCCGCCACCCCTGTCGTGCGGCCCGTTCGGCCAGGGCTGGAACCATATCGGCCCCGGTCACACGCCCTTCGAGGGGCACACCCAACAGTCGCGCCCCCCACACCAAAGGCATCCCATCGGCGGTCAGCAGGTCAGCGTCTTGCAGGATGTGGCGCAGTTCGGGATCGTCCCATGCACGGACGATAAAATCGGCGTTGACAGTGGCGATCTGGTGCGGGCGTCCGGTCGCGATGAACTCACCCAGGCGATCAAGCGCCTGATCCATGTTCAGGTCATCAATAGGAATACCGGCAATGACGATTAATTTTCGCATCGTGGCCTTTTATAAGTAATTACTCACCAAGAGAAGTTCGAAAATAGGATGGCAGGGGATGTACATTCCCCACGCGATCCTATTTTCAAGTTTTACCTCTTTGCGCGTTTTTAATACGCCCCCCGCCCTGTGAGGACGGCAGGGATGGTTTTTAAAAGAATTTTGATGTCGAACCATAATGACTGCTGTTCGATATAGGTCACATCGAACGCCACCCACTGCTCAAAATTGAGATCACTGCGCCCCGAAACTTGTTGCAGACCGGTGATCCCTGGCACGGCGTCCAGACGGCGGCGTTGGTGATATTCGTACTCGTCCACCTCTTTGGGCAGGGGGGGGCGCGGCCCCACGAGGGACATATCCCCGCGCAGGACGTTGATCAGTTGGGGGAGTTCATCAATGCTCAATTTGCGAATCACGCGGCCTACCCGGGTAATGCGTGGGTCGCGTTTCATTTTAAAGACGGGGCCGGTGGCCTCATTTTGGGCGGCTAATTCTTGTTTGCGTTTTTCGGCATCGGTATACATCGAACGGAATTTATAGATGCCAAATAACCGCCCCCACTTCCCCACCCGCGTTTGCTTAAAAAAGACTGGGCCAGGGGAATCGAGCTTGATCGCCAGGGCGGTTAGGAGCAGGAGCGGGGAAAATACAATGAGGGCCAGCCCCGACACGCCCACGTCCAACAACCGTTTAAGTCCCTGACTGGCTTTAATCCCCAAGACCCACCCCACCAGGCGCAAACTAAACCCCAGGCGGCGATGAAACCCCACCGTACTAAAATCTTGTTTGGCGAACATTTCGACTGCCTGTTCCACACGTTTTTGCTCATCTGACATTGGTTGATCGCTCATCAGTGTCTCCTTTTTAGCGCTGGGTCCGCACCCAACGCTGTGCGCCGCGGCTGAATACCACTCCCACCAGCAAGGGAATTTTCCAGGCCACATAAAAAGGCGCATACAACAAGGCCAGCCAAACCCGGCCCGGTGCCCGTACCATCCACAACCCAACCAACAAGTAAATCGCCAGTCCCACCCCCAGCGCGACGGCCCCCCACCATACCCCCGCGTGGCCTGCCCACGCCAACCCCGCCCCCGCCAACGGGCAAAAGGCCAGCACCGCCGCTAAAATCGCTGTCGGCGGAATCAAGTGTTCCGTGGCGGCATCCAACGGGGCAAAGCGGCGCGTGTCAAAGGCCTGCCTCAGCAACGGGCCGACGGACGCGCGCGCCATCTCCCACCGCCCGCGTTCCCAACGTTCGTTTTGGGTTTGTGAGTCGCGTAGGGTTCCGGGCATTTCGGCTTGCACCTGTGCTTCGGGGGCAAAGGTCACACGCTCGCCCGTCAAAACCAGGGCCGTGTGCATCTCGATATCCTCGGTCAGCGAACCGCTCCAGGGAAAACGCTCATACACCTCTGCCCGAAAACACATCCCGTTGCCCTTCAACCCGGCGGTGCCCCCCAAAGCCACCCGCCCCAACGGGCGCAAATAATGCAACACCGCCAGCGCCGCAAACCGGAGCGCCGCCCCCCACGAACTGGCTGGGTCCCGCACCGCATAATACCCCTGTACGATCCGCTCCCCGTTTTGCAGGCGAAGGTCCATCGCCCGCAAAAAATCCGGCGCGACCAGCGTGTCCGCATCCACCACGACATAAGCGTTCACCCGGTTTCCCGTCGCGGCGATCTGCTCGCGAAGCCAGTTGAGCGCGTGCCCCTTCCCCACCTGTTGAGTGTTGAACCGCTCGAAAACCGTGGCCCCCGCGCGGCGGGCAATCTCTGCGGTTTGGTCGGTGCAATTATCGGCGACCACGTAGGCCGTAAACTGCGCGGGGGGATAGTGTTGTGCCGAGAGACTGGCGAGCGTTTCGGGGAGCAGACGTTCTTCGTTGTGCGCGGGGATCAGGATCGCGAAGTGGGTCGTGGGCGAGGCCGGGGTTACGGGGCGGCGACGGTTAAAATGCCAGAGGGCGGCTGTCGTCAAAACGAGCAAGTACACAACCGGCAGGGCCAGCACCATTTCCACACCGAAAAATAAGAAAGAAAGGGCGGAAATCCATACATTCATCAACAAACCTCCTCCAACAGGGCGGTGATTTGCCCGGCAAAAGCATCGGCGGTGAAATGAGCATACACCCGCGCGCGGCCCGCGTCCCCCAGACGTTGCGCCAGCCCCGAATCTTGGGCCAAATGGCGCACCGCGGCCGCAAGCGCCTCCACATCTTCGGCCTCTACCAGCAAGCCGGTTTCGCCATCCACAATCGCTTCGGCGGCCCCCCCCGCCCAACTGCCAATGGCAGGTTTGCCCGCCGCGGCCGCTTCGAGATAGGTGATGCCAAACCCCTCCACCTCAAAACGCTTTTCCCCGTCCATCACCACTTCCTCCGGACGTGTCGCCATGACGAACACGCGGCAAGCCCGGTAGCACGCCGCCAGGTCGGCATCGCTCACCCGTCCGGCAAAGGTAACATGTTCGGCCACGCCCAACTTGTGGGCCAGGGCTTGTAACTCGGCTTCATCCGGGCCGGTGCCTGCAATCAGATAATGCAGGTCGGGCAGGGTGTCCATCAGTTGGGGCATGGCCCGCAGAACGGTATCTTGTCCCTTGCGCCGGACCACGCGCGCGACGGTCAGCAACAACCATTTATCCTGCAAAGGCGCCAACCAGGCGGGGGGCGGTGTGGCTTCCATCACCGGCAAGTCCATCCCTGGGTGAATGACTTTTGTGCGGGCGGGCGATAAGCCTAAATCCAGGAGCATTTTGCGGGTGAAATGGCTGGGCGCGGCCACCCGGCGGGCACGTTTTAGCGCCCAACGTAAGGCCGCCCGTTTCCGCACGCCTGAGATGGTGACATCTTCGGAGTGGGCGTAAACGACGAAAGGGACACGGTGTAACGCCGCCACGCCCGCGGTCAGAATCGCGGTGGGGTACGCCACTCCGCTCCACACCACATCCGGACGCCAGCGACGCACCCAGGCATCCAACCGCCGGGCAAAAAGCCAGGAAGTCGCCCCCTTGCCGGATGCCGCATGGACGCGTTCGATGGGGTAGCGTGCGGTCGTGTCGTAGTCCCGGTAAAATTCCGGGGCTTGTTGTTGCACACTCAACACGGCCACTTCAACGCCGGGCGGATGATGGGTGCAGAACTGCTCCAATAGGCGCGGCACCCCGCCGGGTTCGGGAGCAAACTGGGTGGTAGCTAAGAGCACGCGCATGGGTTTCATCGGTTAGGGGGCGGCGGTTGACAGTTGTTGGAGCACGGGCAAATAGTATGTATAAACGGGTGGCAAGGGCTGGATAGGTACGTCTGTCTCCACTAGGCCGGTGTGGGTGGCTCCGCCATGAAAAGCGGGCCAGGGCTGATTCTCAGGCAGGTAGGTTCCTGTTTCATTCCAGAGATACACCTGCCCATCGTATGCGGCGGCGGCAACTTCTAGCAGACCATCGTTATCGAAGTCGCCCAGCGCGGGCGCACCGGTGATCCAGTCCCCGGCCTGACGCGGCCAATCCACGACAGGGATGCCATCGTGGTGCCAGGCAAAAACCAGCCCCGCGTGGCTCCCCACTACCACTTCCAGATCGCCATCCCCATCCAGGTCGCCAATCACTGGCGAGGAGTAGATCGTGGCCTCGGTCTTCCGCGGCCACCCCGAAACCGGACTGCCATCGTGCTGAACAGCGTAGACTTTGCCCAGTACCGAGGCAAAAACGATTTCCAAATCGTTATCGCCATCCAGGTCGACCACTGCCGGGGAGGCAACCAGCCCCCCGCGTACCCGGATGGGGAAACCGGGCAGTTCAAACCCGTTCCCCGTCCACGCGTACAGGCGGCCATCTCCTGAAGCCACCAAGACATCGCGGTAGCCATCGCCGTTCAAATCCACAATGACGGGCGAGGCATACACCCAATCGTGGGTCGCACGCGGCCAGAAGGACGAAACGAACGAGCCATCCAACTGCCAGGCATAGACCCGCCCATCGGTCGAACCGGCGACGATTTCCGGGATTCCATCCCCGGTCAGGTCGCCCACGGCGGGGGTGGAGACGAGCAGGTAATTGCCATAACTTTCCGGCACGCCGCCGACGGTGCGCGGCCACCCGTCGAACGAAGTCCCCGCGCCGTCGAGGACGTACACGCGCGGGGCACTGGTGGCGAAGACGATTTCTAGCCCGGGGTCCGCGTCCAGGTTTGCCAACGCCGGGCTGGATTTGACACTGCCCTCCACGTTGACCGGGAAGCCAGCAACTAGGGTGCCATCCGCGTGCCAGGCGAAGAGTTGGGCGCTATCCGAGCCGACGACGATTTCGGGCAGGCCATCGCCATCCAGATCGCCCACGGCGGGGGCACTCCGCGAGGAGCCGCCCAATGCCTGGGGCCAACCGGGAAGCGGCGTGCCATCGGTTTGCCAGATGTGCAAATACCCATCCATTGCCGTTGCCAGCAGTTCGACCGAGCCGTCCTGGTGCAGGTCAACCAGCAACGGGGACGCGACCAACGGCCCGGAAACGGCGGGGGGACCGGTCATCCGCGTGGGGTGGGAGGTATCGCGCGCGGGGGAGGGGGTCAACGCGCCTGGGGCAGAGGTCGGTGTCCACAGGTGCGCGGAGTTTGGGGCGGTGAACCATGTCTGGTTGAGGGTGCCTCCGCTGGTGATGTAAGTGGTGTATTGGGGATAGGCTTCCCAAAGGGGGTGATTTTCGAGCGGCCACGCCCAGACCTGGTTGAAACTGAGGGCCAGGGGCAGATCACGCCCGTGCAGGGGGCTGGTGGAATCCCAGACACTTTGGGAGTTGCCGATGCCGCCCGCTTGCATCAGGTGAATGTGTTGGCCCGTGTTGAGTACTTCGATCCAGGGGTCGAAGGGGGGAAGATGGGCGTCTTTTAGGGGGTTGCTGGCGGGGGCATCCAGGGTGATGGTGACGCGCACGCTCATTCCTGGTTGGCGCGGAACCCCAGCCATGACGTTGGCGGTACCGTTGGGGTGATTGCCGGGCATGGCCTGGTAGGTGTCAAAGATGATCACATCCACAAAGTCATTTTGGCGGGAGGTTTCACTGGCAAGCAGGGTGCCCTGAGCGTCATAACGTTCGACCAGCACGTCGGCCCATCCGCCAATTTCGACGGACAGGTTGAGGACGTGATCGTAAAATGAGCCGCGTGCCTCTGCCTCAAAATTGATTTCAATTTGCTCAATGCCCTCAGCCCCTAACTGGAGCGCAGAATCTTGCCGCACGATGAGGTCGTTGGTATCCCAATCCACCCATCCTGTCCCTTTCAAGTCTTCGTACACCAGGTGGATGCTTTGGGGCGGGAGGGCCGCGACTTGGGCCGATTGCATAACGCAAGCGGTATTGCCACTGTCATCGTAGGCAAAGGCGGCATAAAAGACCGGTGCCCCCGCGGGGAGGCCGGTTTCGGTGAGCGATTGACCAATCCCATCATACACCACGACGCCATCATTCATCGCGAGGGGGAAATCATCCAGGGAACGCACCACGCGCACCCCCGCGAAATCGCCTGCAATGGGGTTGCTCCAGGTCAGGTTGACAACGCCCTCCTGGCCGATTTGCGGTTCCGCGATTAATCCGGTGACGGGGTCGGGCGGGGTAACGTCTGCGCCGGGAATGGTCACATTGATCGCCCCCGCTGTGCCGACCGCGGCATCCGGTCCGCCGGAGTTTTCCCAGTCGGCGGCCAGGTTTTGGTCGGTGGCGGTACGGTCACGCCCGATGGTGGTCCCCTGTGTGGGGGCGGGCACGACGGTGTCGTTGTTCCACTGTCCGGCATTGGCGGCCAGGGTGTCGTCACCCGGTTCGCTGAGGGTGCCATTGTTGTCCCATTGGACGAAATCCACGAGAGTCGCGACGGTGTGGACGCTGTTGGTATACAGGGAGACTTGATCTTCGTGATCGTGCAATGCGCCAGCAAAATCCTGACCGGTGTACAGATCGGTTGGGGTGTTGGTTCCATTGCCGAGGTAAATGGTCAGGTAGCCATCGTTGGGGATGAAGGTGAGCGCAGGGAAGCGATAGATAAAGCCATCTTCATCGGCCAGTTCCCAGCCGCTCAGGTCAACGGCACTGGTGCTACGGTTGTGCAGTTCGATCCATTCGTTGCCGCAGGCCGGGTATGAGGCCACTTCGTTGATCACGACATCGGTGATGGCCGTTTGTTCGGCCAGGCCGACACTGACCACCAGGGTATCCTGACTGGCATACGTGTTGACGCCGCCAGTGTCAGTGCCCACCGTGCGGGCGGTGCTTTGGAGTAGCGCGGCGTCTGGCAAGTTGATATTCAACTCCCCCCACGCCTGGAAGCGGTAGACATCGTCCGCGGCCAGCGGCAGAGGGTGAACCCAGGTGAGAAGCCATGTGCCGTCGGGTTGTTGGATTTCGCTGGGGGTGAGGCCCGCCAACTGGGCCGGGGTCTGATAACTACCTGGGGTGTAATCCAGACCGGGGGGCAGGGTCAACGTCGTGATGGGGTTTTGTAAGGAGACGTAATGATTTTCTATATAAGCCGTAAAGACGACTGTTTGCCCCGGTTCGCGCTGGTAGTAATCGGCCACGTAACTGACCGCCGGGTCTGGGCGGAGCGTGCCATTGCTGAAGGTCATCCAGTTGTCGTTCCAGTTAGAGACCATAACGCTGACGGGCGTGTCTGATTCGACGATCAGGTAGGGGTTTTCCGGGTTGGTGCTGGCATTCCCCGGAAGTTCGCCGTTGTTGATGCCTTCCCATTCGGTGGTGGTGAGGGCTAGTTTGGTGTAAAAGTTGGGGGAGATGGTTTCGGCGCGGTAAATGCGTCCGGTCATCACCTCGTTGATCACCAGATTGCCGCTTCCATTCCCCGCGGGGCCGTGGGGCACGCCCGGCGTGCCGTAATAATCGCCCAGGTTGTTGCTCGTTTTTTCGTGGGGGGTGGGGCTGTTTTGGGCGTTGGTGGCCTCAAAGGGCAGGTTGGGGTTTTTGCGTTCGAGGGCGTGGTAAACGCCATGAGAAAACCAATCGGTGTCGGTGTAGGCCAGCATATCGGCATAGGTGCCGTCTGGGTGGCTCAATACCAGGGTGTCGTGCCCGTTATCCAGTTTGAACTTGGGGTACGCGGTCCCATATACATACCCGGCGGTGATTTCGGTGGCCTTTTGGTGAAACTCCAACAGGAAGGTTTGCCCGGCTCCCACGGATAATCCGGCGGGCAGGGTCATGGCCCAGCCTTCGGCGTTGGTGATTTGCCAACCTTCCAGGTTGATAGTCTGGGAGGTGGGGTTATACAGTTCAATGTACTCTCCGTAACTATCGGAATCGTAAAATCGCACATGGGCTGTCTCGTGTGCGGCCACCACCACATGGCTCAGTTTTGCCCCATCCGGCTGGGTAGAAGGCGGTCCCATATAGGCCTGAAAGTAAGTCCCTGCACCGGTGCCATCTTCGGCGGAGATGTAGGTGCCCAGATCGGATGTGCCATAACTGCCCGTTTCGAGCCAGTTGGTCTCGAAGACGGAGATGATGGCGTCGGACGTGACTTCGAAGAAGTAGTACCCGCTCCCGAGGGCGCTTCCCACGAGTTCGGCGTGTCCGTAAACGGGCAGGGCAAAGGTGCTGATCGTATTCCACTGTTGCGCGCTGACACTCCACCCGCGCAGGGTGACGTTGGCGGGCTGGGCATACGAAACCAGACGCAGTTCCCGCTCCGAATCGGTCTGGTTGGGGATGACAAAATAGAAGGTCTTGTCCGCAGAATAGCCATTTTTCCCTGGCACATACGCGCCGCCATCCCGACTCGCCGCCCGCCCTTTGCCCAACGCCCCAAACATGACCGTGATGTCTTTATTGCTGATAATGTGGAAGGTGTGGCCTGGGTCTAGGGTGGGTTTGATGCCTGCCACGGTCATCAAATCTTGCCCCGCTTGCAGGGTGGCGGTCAAAAGGTTCACCCCCTCTGCGTCGGAAACCACCGTTGTCTGGCCGGAACTGATTTTAGGCGTGGCCGTAATGTCGAGGATTTGAATATCCGTGTTGTCGTTGTACGCAAAAATGTTGAGAAGTTCGTTATTGTTATGCGTGGTTGTCAGCCCCGCCGGGCGATACAAGTAGAAACTGGTTCCGCTCATCCGGCGGTTATCGGCAGGCACAAAATCGTGTTGCCAGTCGGTATTTACAGTCAGATTGGCGACCAAAACCGGGCGAGAGGCGGTCACACGGAAAAAATCACCGTCTTTTTTGGCGTTTGCGCCGGTGCCATCGTCGTTGATGCTTCCTTCGATAATGTAGACAATGTAAGATTGGCCGGTATCCAGCGTGAGGCCGAGGCGAGAATCGTCACTATCGCCATCATCCGCACTTTCATCCACGATGTCCACCTGGGTATCCTCCTGGACCGCGGTGACGATCAGCGTTGCCATCCGCCCCAGCACGGCGCTCGGTGGAATGTAAACGCCAAACTGGGTCGCGGCCTCGCCCACGGCGGCCACCCGCGCGGGCGTGGAACCCCCGATCAAAGCCAGCAACACCAGGAGCATCCCCCGCCAAAAAATTTTTCGATTGCGAACCTTGTTCATTTCATCCTCCGTCTGCCACCTTACAGGTTATCAACCATCTGCTTCAAGCCAAATACATACTGATCCAGATTCATCTGCGTCTCGATCACCTTCCGGCCCTTAGCGCCCATCTGCGCGGCTTCCTCAGGATGATCGAGCAAGAATTGGATCGCCTGGCGCAGAGCCGCCGGGTCTTGTGGTGGCACGTATAGCCCGGTTTCGCCCTCCACGACCACATCAGTTTGGCCGGGCGTGCGTGTACAAATGACCGCTTTCCCCATCGCCATCGCTTCCAAAATCGCCGTGACTCCGGCTTGAAACTCCACCGGGTAAAGCGGCATCACCACAAACCGGCTGTGCGCGTACACCTGCCGCAGTTCAAATTGACTGAACCGCCGCACCAGCACGTTGGCCGGGATGGTTTGCCCCTGTGTGGTGTCGTCCCGCTTGGACCACGGACTGGCGGCGGCAAGGACCGCGCGAACGTTCATGCCCTCCACCGCGGCCATCAGCGTTGGGTAATCGCGAAATTCCAACCCCACCGAACAGATCATGGGGCTATCGGACGCAGGCACCCCTGCAGGAAGTTCATCCGCGGGGAAATCGGGCCGGAAAAACTGATCGTCCACCTGAAAAGGCGTCCACAACACCCGCGCGGGCGGCACATCCCAACGCTGTTCGATAAATTCCTTTTGGCGGGTGGCATACACCAGAAAACGATCCACATGACTGGCAATGCCCAGACGGTCAAAAAAGAGCATTTTTTTGCCCACCGACAAAATGTGGACGATCATCGCGTGGCGGGTTTTCTGCGGACCCCGCCCCAACCCCTTAAGAAGGAGCGCGAGCGGGATACCCACCTGTTCCCCATCGGTGAAAATGACCTGAAAATGTCCGCGCTGGCGAAAACAGGCCCAGGCGAGCGCGGCGTTTGGCCCGGCAACGCGCTCGATCAGGCGCCCGGCCAGGCCACCGTTTGCCCGCATGGTCGCGTAATCGATCAGGGTGGCGGGCAGGGCGCGCGCCAGTTCGAGGTAGTCGGCGCGGGGGCGTTGCCCGGCGGCGATCCGGGTGTCGAGATCGGGGGGAATCACCCCTGAAACTGTGAGCAGGATGGTTTTCATCGTTTACCTTCCTTTGCAACCACATCTTTGATCAGGGCAAGCAATCGTTCGGCATTTTTCACCGCGTCAAACCGCTGGCCGACGATTTCTACCGCGCGATGGCCCATGACCTGACGTTGTGCCGCGTCGGCCACCAATCGGGAGAGGGCCTCGGACAGGGCGCGGCCATCGCGCGGGGCCATTAGCAGGCCGGTTTCGCCCTCCAACACAATTTCGGGGATGCCCGCGACGCGCGTGGACACGCACGGCAAACCCGCCGCGCCCGCTTCCGAAAGCACCATCGGCAAACAGTCGCCCAGTGTGGGGAGGGCGAAGAGGTCGGCCTGGTGATACAAAGCGATCAGCCGGGGATCGTTTGGCCCCAGGTCGTTGTAGACAAACACGCCGGGTTCTGGCGGAAGGGGGGTTTTGGTGACGAGGTGCAGTTCCACCGCGGGGGTGGTGGCTTTTTGGGCGCGGAAGACTTCCAGCAACAGGTCGCCCCCTTTGCGGGCGAGATCACCGCCGACGAAGAGAATTTTTACAGGGGCACCCGTTTCGGGTTGGCGTGGCGCGGGGCGTTGCCAATCGCCTGTGTTGACCCCCGGCGGGATGACCGTTACCTTGTCGGGGGGGACGCCGTAGTCCTTCACCAGACTGTCTTTGGTCCACTGAGTCCAGGCGACCAAACGGGTGGCCTCACGAAACAGGTTGACGTTGAGACGATATTTGAACGTTTCGAGCCAGGCAGGGCCGGGGGTGTGGTGATAGACCTCGCCCAGTTCGTCGTATTGCATGGGTGTGGCGTCGAGCGAAACGACGGTGGGATAGCGGCGCGCCCAGTCGGCGGCTAACACGCCCGGGACCTGGCTGTGAATGAAGAGGCCGCCCAAAGGTTGTCGGCGGGCCAACGTGGCAAGGGCGCGGCGGGCACGCAAGCCGGCGCGCACGGTCCAGTTGGAGCGGTAGAGGGGGATGCGTGCGGCCCAGCCCTGGGTTTCAAAGGGGATCAGACACCAGTGGGCACGGATGGCCGGGTCGGCGGGCACGTTTTTTTGCAAGTTGCGGCTGTGCGTGACATGCCCGAGGGCTTGTTCGAGAACAAAAGCGATGTTGAAGGGCGGGGTGGGCGACATAAGAAGCTCCACGAGGGGGTGAACAGTTCCCTTTACGGGGTAATAAGCGCCACGTCATCCACGTAAAAGGTGGCGCGGAAATCCACATCATTTTTGATGTATAGCCCGGTGATGTACGTGTACTCGGGGTCGAATGGCAGTTCGTCGAGCCAGATCACGACTTCAACCCAGGTGAAAGGGGGCAGTTCGCGGTTGAACCCGAAAAAATAGAGCCGGGTTTCGGAGAAGAAGGCTTCCTGTGGGTTGGTTTCGACGGAGGTGTCGCCTTCCACAAAATACGGGAATTCATTACTTCCCAAAATGGTGGCCGCCAGTTGATCCAGATCAATCGGCTCTTCGCCCGCGCTGAGCCAGAAACGGACCCCGGCGGTTTCGTCGTAGCGATAGGCGGTGGGGGCATCGGGGCGTACGCTCAGGAATAGGGCGGCAAAATCAGCCTCGGGCGCGGCCATGATGGCGGCCTCCCCACTGTGGGTGAAGGTCGCTTGTTCGAGGTCAAAATTCACATCCCAACTGTCGTCCACCGTCCACCCCTCGGTCAAACTATCAGTGAAGATGTCGACCAGGGTGTAGTCTTCCAGCCCGGTGACGGTCGTTTCGGGGAGAGGGGTTTCAACGCCGGGCGTTTCGGCGATGGGGGAGGGCGTCAGGGTGGGGAAGCGGGTGCGCGTGGGCATGGGGGTACGTGTGGGCAGGGCGGCCAGGGTGCTGAAAAAGGCCGAAGGGGTGGGCGGGGTTCCTTCCTCGGGCTGGGCGGGGGTGACGGGGGCGGGTGTCCATTCGGCATCCGAAAAATAAAACGAGGCCGTGGGCGAGCCGCCCGCCCCGTCAGTTTCCAATCCTGCCGCATTCCCGCCCGAACAGGCCGTCAATAGTAAAACCAGACAAAACGCCAGACGGTTCATCGGTTGACAGCCTCCACAAGTAAATCGGTGATGCGGCGGGCATTGGTGCGGGCATCAAACCGCGTTTCTGCCCGTTGGCGTGTGGCCGCGCCCATTTCGCGCCGCAAATCAGGGGCGCGAATTAAGCGGTCGAGGGCTTGTTTCAGGGCTTGCGTGTCTCCCGGCGGCAGGAGTAACCCGGTTTCCTCTTCCACAACCACGTCCCCAAGCCCCCCGGCCCGGGAGACAATTGCGGGTAAGCCACAGGCGCTGGCTTCCACCGCGGCAATGCCAAACGCCTCGGCTTCGGCGGGGAGTACAAAAAGATCGCTTTGCTGGTAAAGGCGTAATAATTCGGGATGATTGGGCGTTAAGCCGTGATAAACGTGAACCCCCGGCTCGTAAGGAACAATGTCGCGGGTCACGAGGTGCAACTCGGCGCGGGAAGCCCCAATCTGGCGAAAGGCTTCGAGCAGACGCTTGCCGCCTTTGCGTTCAAAATCGCCTCCCACAAATAGAATCTTCACGAGGGCATTTTCCTGAACGCGCGGGGCCGGACGCCAAAAGTCCAAATCTACCCCCGGCGGGATGACACAAATCTTGTCGGGGGGCATCCCATAATCGGTTTGCAAGGAATGGCTCACCCACTGCGACCAGGCGATGATTTTTTTCGCCCGCCGGAATACCTCGCGGTTGATGCGATATTTGAACGTTTTGACCGGCCCGCCGCGGTCGGGGCGGTGCCCGTAGGCCTGCGCCAGGGTATCGTATTGGATTGGGGTAATGTCGGTGCTGATTATGCAGGGAATCCGCCGGAGCCAATCGAAGGCAAACACCGCCGGAACCTGGGTGTTGAAAAACGCCGCATCGCAAGGCGCCTTTAGCCCGCGCCGCACCTGCCGGACGCCGCGCCCTGTTCCTTTAAGCCCTTTGGGCAGGGGTAACCGCTCCCACAAATGACCGGATTCAAAGTAGGTGACATCCACCCACGAGGGTTCCAGGCGCGGGTCAACGGCGGTATAACGCCGCAGATTTTGGGCGTAGGTGCGATGACCGAGGTGTTGCTCCATAACAAAACTCACGCGGATCATGTCACCCTCGTTGGCCCACCACTTTGGCCGGGATGCCCACCGCGGTGGCTCCCGCGGGGACATCGTGAATGACGACGGCATTGGCCCCGATCACCGCCTGATCGCCCAGGGTAATTCCGCCCAACACCCGTGCCCCTGCCCCAATGAAGACATCGTTGCCGATCTCCGGGAACACCCATTCGTTTCGCATCCCAATCGTCACATTGGCGATGACACTGCAATTGCGCCCGATGCGTTTGGGCATGATCACCGTGCCGAATGGGTGCGGAATGTACAGCCCCCCGCCGATGTCGGCCCCGCTGGGGATTTCCAACCCGTAGGCGCGGGCGATGTGCCGTTGAATGGCCCCCGGAAAGTAGGGGATGCGTTTCATTTTGAACCAGCAGGCCAACCGGAACCAGGCCATGGCCCGAACCGGGAGGTGTTGCCAAAACAGGCGCAAGACCGTGCGGGGTGTGAGGGCGCGCTCGTCGGCCACCTGACCGGGGATCACCCACCGTGCCAAATCCTGGCGGAAGGTTTCAATGGCTTTGTTCATGGCGAAGGGCCTCCCAAAATAGTCCCGCCCCCCCCAGTTCATCTGCGATGCCCTGGTAGTGGCGCAGGTTGAAAATGCCGCTATAGGCAAAACGGGGTAGCGGCTCGATGTTTAAGCGGTCGCCCAAGAGGGCCAAACGAGATAAGAGGCTTACGGTTGCCTCGCTCAGGGCTTTGCGCCCCAGGCACAGGCGGGTGATGGCCCGGACCAGCGGATTGCGCCCGTGAAACTCGTTGAGGACGGTTGGCAGGAGCCAGGTCTGCCCTTTTTGGCGGGTCATGATCACGTCGTTGCGCCCGTAGGCGTAGGCGATGTTGGTCCACGAGGCAAAACTGCGGTCGGCGTAGTGGTAGCCGATGGCTTGGGGGTTGAAGATGAACTGCAAACCGCGATCCTTCAGACGGTAGGCGAGTTCCACGTCTTCGGCGCGGCGAAAGGTGGGGTCAAAGCCCCCCGCGGAAATCAGGTGGGCTTTTGCCAGGGAGGTGTTGCCCGTGTAAAACTGGCGTGCGGTGGGTGCCCAACGTCCGCGGATCATGCTGTCGTATTGTTTTTCCAACATGCGCTGTTCCCACCGCACCCACGGGGCCAGGCGGATGTCCGAGGGGGTCATCATGGGGCCGAGGACAACAACATTTGCATCTTGTGAAAGGATTTTCCAGTGTTCGGCGAGGAGTACGGGGGTGGGGATTACGTCATCGTCAATGAAGAGGATAAAATCGGTGTGGGTTTGGGCGATGCCGGTGTTGCGGGCCACGGCCACGCCCTGATTCTCTTGAAAGACCGGGCGCAAAACGTAGGGCATCTTTGCTACGAGGGCGGTGAGGGCTTCGTTGGTCCCATCGGTGGCCCCGTCGGAAACCACCACCACCTCGAAAAAATCGGGGGGGACGTTTTGCTCGGCCAACGCGTGCAGGACGCGTTCCAACCGGGCGCGGCGGTTGAATGTGGGCAAGACGACGGAGAGTATTGGGTTTTCCATCACGGCTTTTAGTCCTCCAGATACACGATGCCCTGGCGATCCACCCGGTAGCGGAACCCGGCGATCAACCCGAACCACGGGTAGACCATTTGGAGCCAGCCGACGTACATTTTTTGCCAGCTACGCCATTTGAGCAGGCCCGAAAAAACCTGCCGCACCCCCTGATCGAGAAGCCATTCGCCCATCAAATACAGGCCGCCCCAATCGCCGCACCGCAAATATTTGCCCACCACCGCCCCTGTGCCAAACGCGTAGTTGCGGTACGTGGCTTTGACGCCCGCCCACGCGCGCCAGTGGTAGTGGTAGACCATTGCATGGGGGGTGTAAACGATTTGTCCCCCCGCCTTGAGAATGCGGTAGCCGAAATCTCGCTCCGGCCACGAACGGAGGGGGGCGCCCGTGCCGAGCAGGTCATCGAACCAGCCCACCCGTTCAAAGGTCTTGCGTGCAAACGACATATTGGCCCCATGCCCAAAACCCAGGTCAAAACGGTTGTTTTGATAGATTTTTCGCTCCATATCTTGTTTCATCGCCATCGGAAGCACTTGCGCCAGGCGTTCGGCGGCAGGGTCGCGGGGTGTTTGGGGAGACATTGGGCCGGGTTGGGCAGAACCCGGCACGACGCGTCCAAACACCGACCAGGGTTGCGGGTCTTGCGCGTATTCTGCGGCCAGGTTTGTTAACCAATCGGGGGCCACTCGGCAATCATCATCGGTAAAGGCTACGAGGGGGGCCGAGGTCTGGTAGAGACCGTGGTTGCGCGCTTTGTCCACGCCCTGTGCGTTCGTCGACAGGAGGTGAAAACGGGGGTCTTGGGCCACAAAACGTTGCACAACCTGCGCGGTCTCTGGTCCCGGGCTTTGGTCCACCACCCACACTTGAAAATCGGGGTAAGTGTTGGCGCGCAGACTTTCGAGCGTGGGGGCGATCAACTCGGAGCGATTCCGGGTGGGTAAAATGACATCAATGGGCGTATTCAAGGTTGACCTTCCTGAGGGGAATCGAGCGGGCGAATGACTTTTGCGGGCATTCCCGCGGCCAGACAGCGCGGCGGAATATTTTTGGAGACTACACTGCCCGCGCCAATGACACTGCCCGCCCCAATGGTGACGCCCTTTAACACCATCACGCGCGCCCCCAACCAGACATTTTCTTCCAACACAATCGGCGCGGAGTCGGGGCGCTCGTTGCGGCGCTCTGGCTCCATGCGGTGAAAATCGTTATCCATGAGGATAGTGTGTGGGCCAATGGAGCAGGCATCGCCGATGCGAATCAACTGATTGGCGGCAAACGAACAGCCATAGTTGATGAATACGCCGTTGCCGATCTCCAGCCGTCCCCCGCGCGCCGCCACCAGTTCCGTCGTGGCAATTGTCGAAACCAACCGCAGACGTTCGCCGATCCACATCTCGCCCCAATTGTTTACGACGGGGTGGCCCCACACGCGCGCTTTTGCCCCCAGCCGCGTAGCGCGGCGAAAATACCACTGCGCCCGTAGCACCGCCCAGACATTGTTCCAAACATCTACCCATGCACTCATGCTTTGACCTCCGCTGATTCGATGTCGAGCGGACGCAACTCCCGCGCGGGAACCCCTCCCACCAGCGTGTTGGGGGGTACATCTTTGGCGACCACTGCGCCCGCGGCCACCACGGCCCCTTCACCCACCGTAACGCCGGGCAGGATCAGGCATCGCGCCCCCAGCCAGGCGCCAGCCCCCACGCGGACCGGTGTGGCCCCGACCGGGCCGGCGCGGCGGTGTTGTGGCCCGATGGCATGACTTTCTGTCAAGATCATCACCTCATGCCCCACTGCCACCCGATCTCCGAGGCTCACTTCTGCCCCCAGGTTGATCAGCATCCCCAGGTTAACCCAACACTCCCGCCCGATAGACAGCCGGGAATAAATGTCTCCTGTCCCGGTGAGGGTGGGCATCCCCCAAAAGACCGTGCCCGCCCCGATCCGAAAGCCCGCGCCCCGCAAAAGGGCGGCGCGCACCCGGCTTCCCACGTACACGGGCAGGGGCGCGGCCAACATCTGCGCCAGCAAAAGGCGTCCGTGCCAGCCACTCGTTTCGTCGCGCCATACGCGGGCAAGTTTGGAAAAGCCTGAATCACTCATGCGGGGTCCTCCTCGATCACGATGGGGGCGAGGCGTGGCAGTTGCCAGGGATAACGAAGGGGCGGAATCCGCGGCGGGGAGGCCATCAGCCGTTCCATACTCCCAAGCACGGCGGCAGATACCCCCACGAAAGTCATGCTTTGGGTATCCCACGACATGTCCACGTAGGCGTACACAAAGTGCATCAACACATATAGCACCAGGGCCAATCCAATGGCCTTGTAATCGCCGTCCGGGATGCGGTCATAGGCCCGCGCCCCGACTGCCAGCGTGGTCCCGACCATAAAGATCATTGAGATAAAACCAAAGACCCCGGTTTTCATCCACACCCACACCACAGAATTATGGGTGATGTATTCCCACCATTCAAAAAAGCTGATGTCGGGCAAGGCCACAATGGTATAAAACTTGTTGCCAAACCCCACCCCAAAGATAGGCACTTGATGAATGGTGAAATCGGTATTGATGTTTTCGATCACGCGGTAAATATTTGACTCGGCGTCCGAACCATCCGGGGCAAACACAGACTTGATCCCGCGCGCGGGCATACCCAATGTCCCCGAACTATTCCAAAATGCCGCCACGTACACCACCCCAATCACGGCGGCGGCTGGGGCAATCATCCAAAAGGCGCGCCGGTTTTGGCGATAAAGGGCAATGCCCATCAACATCAAGGCGACCGCGAGGGTGACAAACGAGGCGCGGCGTTGGTTGGCGAGGTAGGCCAGTGCCCCCACTGCCGAAATGAGCGGTAGCACCAACCGTTTGGGCCAGGAAGCTCGATATAACCACACCCCCATCGTGAGCACAAACAAAAAGTTGAGGTGGATGGAAGAGGAATGTTCCATGATCCGGTCATAACCATCCAGCGATCCCTTCAACTCCACCAGGAAGAAATAATTGCCTGCAATGGCCTGCACCAGATTGCCCAGCACCGCGGCCCAGGCTATCACGCTGATCTGGCGACGGTCTTCGAGCAGGTTCACCCCCAAAAAATATAGAAGCGTCAGGTAGAACATCGGGCGGCATTCCCACAAGCCAATGGTGAGGCTTCCCCCGCGCACAATTCCGTACCCCATGCCAACGACCATCATCACGGTGAACAACGCCATTGGCACGCCCAAAGGGCCGCCTCGCAAAGCCAGGCGACGTTGGGCAAAACAGCGCACCGCCACAACCAGCACCATCAGCATCAGGTAAAACTCCAGCGGGGAAAAAATCAGGGCATTGTTCACATAAAAAATCGATTCGCCGCTTGAAAAGTTTTTGTTGAAGGGATACCACACCAGGATCATGCCATCCCCTGCCAGGCTAAAGAAAAGCGTTAAGGGGAGGCCCGTCCAGGGGCGGAGCAAAATGGCCGCCCCCCCGAGGATGTAGATCAACCACCCGATCCAGGCGGGGTCGGGGCCGCCGCGCATCATGCTCAGGCCGATCAGCCCCGTGACCCCCATCAGACAAAGCCAGGCAAAGGCGAGTTTCCAGCCCTGCACGCTTCGGTGGTAGTCGGCATTTGTGGACAGTAAAAAGGGGGTGAGCGTAGGGGCCTGCATAAAAAGCCTAGATTTGTTTCAAAAAGAAGTAGGCAAAAGCGGCAAACAGTGCAACGGCCAGGATTGCCAGGAATTGGAGGCGACGATTGCGGCGGAAAAACACCCCAATCAGAAACGTCACCATGAGATAACCAAGAAAAACTTTCATACGAGCGTTTCCTGTCGATAAATGTTACCCGCCGGGGATCAGGCGCAAAAGCCAGCGTGGTAGAGCGAGTTGGTCGCCATTCATCACCACGCCTCGCACGGGCAGGTGGGCAATTTCATCGAGGGCCTGCCGCACGACGGGGAGCGGGGTCACGCCCTGACGGATGATCAGGCAGAGGTCTCCCGCTTGCTGGGCGAGGGTGGCGGCGTCCCCGACGGTGAGCAGGGGGGGGAGGGCGATGATTAGATGATCGAAACGACTGGCAAGGTCGTTCAGGGTGGTGGGGAGGGCGGGGGAGCGGACGAGAAGAGCGCGCCGTTCGAGGGGGATCTCTCCCGCGGGAAGGAGCGATAGGTTCGGTAAACTGGTGGGGTGCAGGGCCTCGTCTAAGGGCGTTTCGCCTGTGAGCACTTGGGCCAGGGCACGGGTGGGTTCGAGTTGCCCTTGTGTTGTCAGGCCGGGTTGCCACCAGTCCAATTCCACCAGACAAAAACTTTCGACTAAATCTGAGGCCAGCACAGCCGCTAACCCAAAGGCCGCCTCTGTGACCCCCTCGCCGCTCAGGGCCGAAGTTAACCCCAGCCGCGCGGGGAAAGGTTGTTCCCGCGCGAGGCGGGTATGCCAACGCCGATAGCGCGCCACGGTGGTTGCGGAGAGTTCCAGCACCCCCTGCCCGGTCGCGTTGGTCAGTTGCAGGGGGGCAGAATCCTCTTCGGCAGGGGCGCCTTTGCCCTTCCCTGGCGAGCGACGAGGGGGTTTATCCGCTTTGCTCATCTCACTCCTGGCTGGCCGGACGTAGGCGGCGCAAGACCGCGCGGGTGAGGTCTCGCAGTAAGGCGGCGTCTTCCGCGGGGATCAGGCGTAGGAGCCAGAGCATCCCCGCATAAACCAGGGTTCCGACCAAAATGGGCAGGACGATAAACTGTTGGCGCACTAGCCAGGCTGTGCCGGTCATGACCAACCCGGCGAAGATGGCGCGGACGGCGAGCCAGGCGTTGGCGCGTTGTAGGATGCCGCGCGGGAGCAGGAATAGTCCGGCGACCATCATCAAAAATTCGGTGATGATGAAGCTGATTGCCCCGCCCAACCCGCCATTGCCAAAGGTGCGCTCGCAGAGGGGGATCAGCCACAGGTCCAGGGGGAGGGTGGCCAGGGTGGCCACGGCCATCACGGCGGTCCACTGGTTTTGGCGGTCCATCGAGATCAAAAACTGGCCGAGGAACACGTTGAGGTAGGTGAGAATCAGCACGATGCCCATGAGCGCAAGAATGGGGCCACTGGGGGCAAACTCCTCGCCGAAGAGGAGCACCACAGCCTGATCGGCGACCACCAGGGTTCCCAGCCCGACGGGGAGGCTGAGCAACACCGAGAGGTCGAAACTTTTGCGGGTGGTGCGTGCCAGGGCGTCGGGGTCCGTGATAAATTGACGGGAAATGGTGGGGAAGACGGCGGTCATCAGCACCGTGGGGACAAATAAGAGTGTCCCAAACAATTGATCGGCGGCTCCGTACCAGCCAACAGCGCGGTCGTCAATCAGCAGGGAGATGATGACGATGTCGAATTGCATGTACACGACGAGGAAGATAGCAGAAAAGAGGTAGGGCAGGCCCGCCCGAAGCAGGTGACGCATCTCGGTCAGGTTTACGTGAAAGGGCAGGGGGGTGATTCGGCGCAGGAAATAGAATTGCACGGCGAAGTTGACCAGCGCGGCCAATCCACCTACGGCGGCAATGATCAGCACGCCTTGCCCGGCCAGAAGGAGGGCGATCCCCACAACGGTGTTGACCAGTTTGCTTAAAACCATGCCCAACGAGTTGAATTCCATCCGTTCCAGCCCCTGTAACGCCGACTGGGCCGCGCCGCTGACCAGCCAGAGCAGAGAGGCCGCGCCCATCACGTAGACAACCTGACGCGTCTCGGTGGGATACCCGAAGGCGTTGAGAAAGAGGATCATCCCCAGCCACCCCAGGCCAAACAGCCCCAGGCGCAAAACCGCTGAATTCCACAACAGGGTCGGGAGGCGTTCGGGGTGGCGCGCGATTTCTTTTGTCAGGAGGGTATCCATGCCAAAGGTGGCGATGATGGCGACGATGGCCCAGACCGAGGTGGAAAAGTGAAATTTGCCGATGGCCGACGCGCCAAGGTAACGGGGGAGGAAGATCGTCAGCAGAAGGGTCATCCCCCAGGTGAGGACCTGAGACCCCATCAACACCGCGGCATTTTTGGCAATGGTCTTGCGGTTGGACATGCTTTACTCCGCTTTTGGACGTTTTTTCGTTGGTTTTGCGGGTTTGACCGAGGGAATGCTCGTCAAGAGGGGGAGTTCCAGCAAGGTTTGTACATCTTCGGGGAAGCGCAGACTCCGATCCAGCAAGGCCCCCACGACAACACCAACGACCATCAATACCACTCCGACCACGACAAAAATAACGGCGTCGATCACCATGCCCATTTTGGTTTGGGTGGGTTCAATGGGGAAACGAGGCGCGTCCAAAACGAGATACGTTTGGCGCACATTGCTCTCGTTGACCGCGGCATTTAATTGGGTGGCTTGCAAATCGTCTTGGGCATCTTTAAGACGACTGAGGGCGTCAACCAACTTTTGGCTGAACCGGTCGATTGCAACTTCTTCCGCGGGGGGGCGGTCGCCATGCAGGGGCGGGGGATGCGCTTCGAGATAGGCTTGCAGATCGCCCTCGGCGGAATCCACTTCCAACTGATACTGGGCGACAAGCTCCTCAAAGAATTTCAGGGCCGTCGTGGTTTCTTCTTGTCCGGTGTTGATTTTCCATTGAATGTACACTTCGATCACCCCCAAGGCCAATTGCTGGGCCACCTCGGCCTGTTCGTGCGCGGCCCCTACCTGAATGGTATTCTTCCCCAACACGTTTACCCAAACCGCACCACGGGCCTCCCCTAAAATCTGTGCGACCTCCTGCGGACTCGCCGCCATGTCGGTTTCGAGCGCCGTTTTTTGGATGACCGACCGCATAAAGGCATCCGTCTGGATCAGTTCTTTGAATTCGTCAACGGCGGCCTGTGCGGGTGTGACCCAGGAAAAACCATCTTCGCGAATGGAGGTCAGCGAGGCCAGCAGGGATTCCTTATTCACATACACGGCGGACATCGAAACGTAGGTGGCGTCGGTCGTGACCATTCGCAGGCCCGCGAACGCCAGCATCATCACCACCGGAGCCAGCCAAAGCCAGCGATGGCGAAAATACGTTTCGAGCAGGCGGAGGGTGATCAGGCGAAACAAGGGGTTTTCCTACACGATCCTCGTTATAGCGTGTTATGAAAATGGAGGGTAGACTGGACCTCTTGTCCACAATCCAAAAGAATGCCGAAAGCCGTTTCTGAAAGCGGCATGGTGCTGGGACTTGCGTGCGTGAGGGAAGTTACACACTTGGGAAAATACCCAAAATAATCTCGTGTAACTTGTTCATTTTGATTGTCCCAGTTGCAAGTATACCCTTAAATAGGGGAGTCATCATGTTGGAAGAGAGCTTTTTGATGGGCAGGAGAAAAAAATTTACGCTTTCTTTACGGCGATGAAAAGCCAAATGCGCCTCTTTGTGCCTCCTTTCACAATTCCAGGTAAAATGTTGGGCAGAATCCTGATGATGGTGCGGTCCCCATGTCGAATGTTATGTCCCCTTTCCTCTCCCTCGCAGAACAACTATCTTCGAGAGCCTTTTCCGAAGAAGATTTACCGACGTCTCTCTCGTCCCTGCCCAACCTGGACGAAACGACCTTCAACTTCCTGATTGCCGAGGCGCAAACTGCGTGG
Source organism: Anaerolineales bacterium (assembly GCA_013359445.1). Classification (GTDB taxonomy): domain Bacteria; phylum Chloroflexota; class Anaerolineae; order Anaerolineales; family JABWBV01; genus JABWBV01. Next base: position 23,404 of record JABWBV010000016.1, read on the forward strand.
CAAACCGCCCCCCGCCGGGGGTGGGCCATTGCCCGGGTTGCCGACCTGGCCGCGCAACGTACCCCCGATTCGCGTCGGCGCGCCCAGGCCGCGTTCTACCTCGCCTGGGCGGCGAACGAATGGGTTCAGCCCGCCCGCGTGGCGGAAGCGGCCTCGCGCGCGTACTCCAGCTTTGACGACCTGCGCGAACCGGGCTGGGTCGCCGCAAGCCTCTGGCAGAAGTACGCCCTCCCCTGGACGCATAACGACTTTGCCGAAGCGACCGAACATCTCACCACCGCGCTGGCAGGTCTGCGGGAGGCCGGAATGGAAGCATGGGTGCCGCACTGCCAGTTATCCCTGGCCTACGCGCACCTGTTACGCGGGGAATTTGAAACCGCCCAAACCCTTCTGCAAGCCAGCCAGCAAACCTTTGCAGACCGTGTAGATCGTTTCCACCTCGCCCGGAGTCGGCTGTTTGAAGTGAGCCTATTTCGGCGTCAGGGGTATGTCGATAAGATTTTTACTCACTTGCAAGAAATTCTCCCCATCTTTCAAGCCTTGAACGCCCCCGGCGAATTGGGAAAGGTGTACTTCCACCTCGGATACGCTCATTTCATGCGCGGCGAATATTCCACCTCGGAAGTGCATTTTCGGACGGGGATAGACTACTTCGAGGTCAGTGATCTCCCGCTTTGGATCGGGCAGTGCCTGGCGGCTTTAGCCGAGGTCGATAACAATGTGGGCCGCCCTCAAGAAGCCCTGGAAAAGCTCATCCGAGTCGGTGAAATCTATGCCCAATTTGAGATTATCGGGTTGCGGGCCGATAATCTTGTAAGCCAGGCCCGCCGCTACATGTTACGCGCGGAATTTGTCACGAGTTTGAACCTTCTTCGTCAAGCGGAAACCGATTACGAACGCATCCACGTGCCCCGTATGAGCGCGCTCGCGGCCTTGTACCAGGGAGAAGCCTGTTTGCATCTCGCACGCTACCAGCAAGCCCTGCATCATTTGGAACGTGCCTTCACGCGTTTTCATACCCTGGACGAACCGGCCCGACAGGCCGAAAGCACCCTGTATCTGGCACAGGGGTGGCTGGCATTGGGACTCTGGTCCAGGGCACAGCCCCTTTTGGAAACGGCAATTGCCTATTTCCGCGCGCAAAACCACTTTGCCTACCTCGCCCAAGCGCTCAATCATTTGGGCATAGGGTTGCTCGCACAAGGCCAACCCTATGCGGCCCTCCCCAATTTTCAAGAGGCTTTGGCGCTTTCCGAAGCCCATCAGATCCACATTCTCAGTTTGAGCGCACAACAACATCTGGGGGAGAGCCTTTCGTTGCTGAACCGGCATGAGGAAGCCTATCCCCTGTTTGAAGGGGCGATCCAATTGGCTCGGGAAAAGAACCTGACCGCAAACGTCTTTTCTTGCCTGCTCGCACTGGCGGAAGCCTACTGGCAGGGGACACGCCTTGACGCGGCCAACGCGACCTGGACGGAAGCCCTCACCTTACAGGACGCGGTCCCCGAACTGGTTTGGAAAGCGCACGCCGGGTTGGCACGTGCCACGCACACCCCTCCCCTCGCCCTACAACATTACCGCGCGGCGCTGGAAGCCCTCCGCACCCTCCGCCAGGATTTTTGGCAACCGCATTTAGCCGGAATGTACGTGCAACAACAGGTCGGCGCTTTTCTTGATCAGGCTTTGTTCTACGCGGCCACCCATGGCTCCGAGATGGACCTGCTCACCTTCATGGAAGCCAGCAAAGCCCAAACGCTGATCCGCCAATTGAGTACGCCCCCCTCCGCACGCGCCGCATCCAGTGCCCACGCCACGCTCAAAGAAGAAATCAACCAACTTCAGAAACAAATCCGCATCCCCTCCACAGCTCCCCCGCTAGTTCAACGTGCCCGTAATGCCGCTTTGCTTCGACAACTCCACGAAAAAAAAGAGAGCTATCACCACCTCCAAAGCCAGCGGGAACGCCAACAGCCCCTGACCGAAGTCGCCGCCCGTGGGTTTTCCCTATCATCATTCCGCACCACCCTGGAAACGCAGTGGGGGGACAAGTGGGTTGCGCTGGATTATTTCCTGACGGACACCCACCTCTTAGGCGTTTTCCTGACTTCTACAGGGTGCCGCGCCTGGCACACGCCTGTCTCCGCCACCGCCCGGCAAGCCCTCAACATCCTCGCACACGGACAGGGCCACATGACCCCGGACGACTACCTCGCCCTCAGTCAGCTCCTCTTCCTGCCTGACCTGTCGGCCCTCCTCCAGCCCGACACCTGCCTGCTCCTGTCCCCACATGGGCTACTGAACCACGTGCCCTGGGCTAGCCTCCCCCTCCCCGGCCTGGCAAGCGCCCCGCTCGTGACTCGCTGTATCCCCCTACGCGCCCCCTCCCTGCATGTCCTGGAACTTTTGTACGCGCGCGATCTGTCCCCGCTTTCCCGCCCCGGCCTGGCGATAGCCATCTCTACCTTCCAGGGCCAACACGCCGACTTGCCCCACGTCCTGGACGAAGCCACCGCCCTTCAAACGCGCCTGACCCTCCCCGTGGAAGTCCACACGGAAACTACCTGGGCGGATTTGCAAGCCCTCGCCCACCCCCCACTTCACACCCGCCCTTTCCTCCACCTCGCCACGCACGCCTTCCACGATGCCCTAACCGGACGGATGGCAGGCCTGGCCCTGGCCGATCAAGACCTCTGGCTGGATCAACTGTGGGAGGTCGCCCCGTTGCCCCCGCTCCTCACCCTTTCCGCATGTTACGGCCTCCAGAGCCGGGTATATGACGGGGACGAACATCTCAGCCTGACCACAACCTGTTTCGCCGCCCAGGTTCAGCACGTGGTTGGCAGTCTGTGGCCTGTGTTAGATGATTCCTCGGCCCCATTAATGCTCGCTTTTTACGAACACATCCAGCAAGGCAAAGGCATTGCCCACGCGTTGGCCCTGGCCCAACGCGAAAGGTGGGCGCAGGGTGCGACGGGCTGGGAAGGGTTTTTGTGTGTGGGCTTGCCGTAAAACACCGATGCATCCGAGATGAGCCGCGGCGCATTTTTGGACAGGAAACACGTATGGTTTAAGAACGGCATCAAAAAATCCTTGCCTCTCGTTTTTTTCTTCCCTTTTGACGACCTATCTCGGTGATTACACTCATGGTTGGCAAAGTATTAACTCATGTTACGTACGGACTCGGTGCGACGCACTTGACCCTAGAGAAAAGCCAGGATGAAGACTTCGGAGCCGAGATAAAAATTACTCGGAAGTGCGTCGCACCTTGCGTAA